>JBCCXG010000184.1:0-9793 GCA_039191945.1 Bacteroidota bacterium | reverse complement strand
TTTGACATGAGTCATCGCATCTTCAACATGCGCGCGTTCATCTTTAACATGGGGCATCGCATCTTCAACATGCGTGCGTTCATCTTTGACATGCGGCTTCGCATCTTCAACATGCGTGTACTCATCTTTGACATGCGGCTTCGCATCTTCAACATGCGCGCGCTCATCCTTAACATAGCGGCATCACATCTTCGACATGCGTGCGCTCATCTTTAACATGGGGCATCGCATCTTCAACATGCGTGCGTTCATCTTTAACATGGGGCATCGCATCTTCAACATGCGTGTACTCATCTTTGACATGAGTCATCGCATCTTCAACACGCGTACGTGCATCATTAGAGGCGAGCTTGCGCATCTAAGCCTTCACCAGTTCGTCTCCGATATCGATCACCAAACGAACTGCTTGCCTATTAAGCCGAAACAAAGGAGGCCCACCGGACCGGCACCTCCCTAATTCTTTATCAATTATTCTCCTTTTCCCGGGCGTCCAGCTCTGCCAGGTAGGCATTGAGCTCTTCGCGAGGCATCGGTAGCTCTTCGTACTCCGACAGCCATTGGCGGAAGTCGCGCTTAAAGACATCATCGTCCACCACGAAGGCTTCATTGACGTACTCGTACTTTCCGGTTTTGATGCAAAAGAAGTTGTACTCATCATTGAGCGCGGTGTACTCTCCCGCAATGACCACGCCCTGCACCAAGTGCGGCGGTAGGAATGTAACACCAGTGGACTTTGCTAGCACCACATCGCCTGGCAACACCGTCGCTCGCCCAATTCGGATGGGCCCATTGACCGACTCGATCATCATCTCTCGGATGAACGAGGGATCAGATCCGCGAATCCAAAAGTTGAAGCCTTCGATCTCCGAAAGCCCCTCCACATCTCGGACCGAGCCATTGAAGATTACGCCGCGCTTACTGGCATTGAAAATGGCATTGCCGAGGTTATCGCCGATGAGGGTGCCATCTTCGATCTTGCCGTAGCTGTCAGCGACATACACATCGCCGTCCAGTAGTTTGATGATGGGCGCGTAGTTCGTCACAGGCGTTTTGGTGCCTTCTCGTTCCGCCTGCATTTGTACATACTCATCCAGGTCCTTTCGTAGTGGCATGAACTGCGCAGTGACCACCCGACCGGTCATGACCTGATCCGGATAAAGGATTTCCCAACCATTTTGAAATGTGCCTTCGAAGTTCTCAAATTGGTTGTTGTATCCCTTTCTTCGGAGTGAAGCCCATACTTCTTCCATCGAGAGCTTCTTGAGCCGCTCCAGCAAGGCATCGGATACCTTAGGTCTACCGTCGGGCGTCCTCTCCCCTTCCCAGGAGGCGGTCAGCTCCTCAATGCGCTCCGGAGGCCAGACCACATGCTGCGCCGTGCTCTCGAAACTCACTACCACCAAAAGCGTAGCAACTAGAAATATTATTCTCATATATATCAATTATTAATCACAAATCAATACAATCTTCCGAACTAGCTCCATTCCCGATCCCAGGCGCGGATCACATCCCATTCCTTGGTCGGTGCGAATAGCTTCTCACCTTCGACCAAATACTTCTCTACAACCTCCTCGTTGAGCTCGACGCCAAGTCCGGGTCCTTCCGGTACCGTGACGTAGCCATCTTGCACGATCGGCCCATTGAATCCAGTGACAAGATTCTCCCAGTCGGCCTTGTCGACGGCATGGTGCTCTAGCCACATGAAGTTTTCCGTGGCAGCGGCACTATGAACGCAACCCAGGAAGGAAACGGGGCCAGCGGCGTGGTGGTGCATGAATCCAAGACCGTGGCGAGATGCATGGTCTCCAATACGTTTGGACTCCAATATACCCCCAGCAGTATTAGGATCGGGATGGACAATATCAACGGCACGGGCATCGATCAAAGGCTCGAACCCTTCGAGACAGTAAATATCTTCTCCAGTTTGCATGGGTGTGGTGGTGGACATGGAGATCTCTTTCCACTGCTCGGTATACTGCCAGGGGATGATATCCTCAATGTACGCCAGGTTGTACTTCTCCGACGCACGGGCGATCTTAATGGCTTCATTGATGCCAATATGGCCCCAGTGATCGGTACCCATCGGGATGTCATAGCCAATTTTGGACCGCATCACATCCAGGTATTCCATGAGCTTGTCAATTCCCTTGTCTGTGATCTGTGTTCGCGTAAAGGGGTGTTTAATTCGATTATAAGGCGTTTTGGTATACTCATAGGGGTTGTAGGCCGCTTTGGGCCCGTTGATCAAGGCTCCAGGGATGTCCTGGATCAGGTTGATCCCTATGTCCATTTTTAAGGCTGTATAACCAGCATCGATCCGTGCTTGCATGCGGTTCGCATACTCGTCAGGGTCCTTGGAGATCACGGTATCGCAATACACCCGTACCTTCGACCGGTACTTTCCGCCAAGCAATTGGTAAACCGGTACATTGTAAGCCTTGCCCACAATGTCCCATAGTGCCATTTCCACGCCGGAAACTCCGCCACCTTTTCGTCCGTGGCCACCAAACTGCTTGATGATCTTGAATAGGCGCTCGACGTCACAAGGGTTCTCACCCAAAAGTCTCGACTTCAGAAACAAGGCGTACTCCTTAGCAGCCCCGTCCCGAACATCTCCATGCCCCATGATGCCTTGATTGGTGTAGATCCTCACGATGGGAGTGCGGAAGACCACATCCCCTCCTATCTCGGCAATGCGCATATCAGTGATCCTAAGATCGGATGGCGCAGAATATCTGTTCACATTTTGTGTTGTGTAAGCGACTTGATCACTGACCGAGGCTTTGGCCATGCCTGCGGTAGCAAGGCTCAGCCCACCCAGTCCAAGGCCTGCTCTCTTGAAGAAAGACCGCCTGCCGTTGGGCGCTTGCTCCCGATCCTGATGTTGTTCGTTGCCGAAGATCCTTTGCAGTTTTTTGTTCTTAAGCGTCATGGTAATTATGGGTATTGAAAATTGATTGAAAACTTGAAGCCTGGACCGTGCGATCGCCTGTGGCCACTATCACACCATCCAGGCGGAAAAGCAAAAGGTGCCGGCACTGGCACCTTTTTGCATTGGACTGTCCGCAACTGGGACATCCCTAACCAAGGGATCACTGATCCCACCAAATTCGAGTGGAAAGTTCATCGTTGCCCTGTCTTGACACGGCAGCATTTAAGTTCTCAAGATTGACCGTTCGCTCTCCGTCCGGATACACTAGCCGTCGTATGAAACGCTCTCCGGAGCCCGTCAGCTCGCCTTCTAGAGGATTGGGCTCCAAATCGGGGAATCCAGACCGCCTGAAATTGGCCCAGCCATCGTAGCCCGCCATAAAGGAAGCAATCCAGTATTCCGTATTGATTTGCTCCAACTCAGATCCGGTCGTCAAGGGATGAGCAGCGATGTAGTCGTCGATGGCTGCGACCTCCACCGCCGTGCTGTTAGGATAGCTCGCAAATTGCAGCATGTGTCCTCTAATACCTGCCTCGTAGGCTTCCGCTGGATCTCCACCATCCCAGCCCCGCACGCGGGCCTCCGCCAAAAGCAACATGGTCTGCGCATAGGTGACCAGAAAACTCGGCGCCTGCTGATTGGCGATACGGTTGCGGTCCGCTTGACTGAAGTCATACAGGCCTACCAATCCCAGTTCTGCGGCAACCTCATCCACACCGCCTTGATCAAACCCCTGGTCGAGGCCAAACTGTAGGGCAGGATCTGTCGTGGCAATGCCAGCCGACTGCTCGCCTCCACTGACCGCACCCACGTACCTCACGGCAATCTTCTCTAGGCGCGGATCATCGTTAGCCTGCAAATGATCGACAAAGACCCGATCAAGGTAGTAATTCGCGCTTTCCGTGCCATTCAAGGTGTTGCCTACTGGGTACTGGAAGGATGGATTGTGTTCGATCGCCGCGTTGTCCAGGTTGGACTGCATGAGCCCACCGGCGATGGCGGATTGTACGATGGTCTGAGCTCTCGCCGGATCGACTTTACTCAACCGCATTCCAGCTCGCAAAAGCAATGAATTGCCAAATCGCTGCCAGCGGTCGAGGTCACCTCCAAACAAAATTTCCTGACTGATATCGTCTGCACCAGGGTTGAAAGCGGCCGTTGCTGCTTGCAATTCGCTAATGATATCATCATAGATCGACTCCTGTGTGTCGTAGCTCGGGAACTCGATCTGTGAAAGAAATCCCTGACCGGCTTCGACATATGGAACGTCCCCGTAGGTATCGGTCAACGTCATGAACGCGTACGCTCTCATGATTCTCAATGCACTGGAGGCGTTGATCCTATCTGGAACCTGCGCCGTATTGGCCACAGCATCCACCAGGTTCTTCACCACATTGGGATAGAAGTTATTCCAAACCGCGCCTGTCGAGCCCGGATTGGTCGAATTCGTGTTGGCGCCTTCCAGGACCCCTCGAAAGGGCGAATGTACTTGCCGCAGAATCGCAAACTCGTAAGAGATCACTGACCCTCCTGGCGAGGTGCCAATGATGCCCTGATTCAACTGGAATACGGGGTCTACGGAACCAGGTCTTGTATCGTCTGTATTGATGTCCTCAAAATTGTTTTCGCAGGCGGTACCCGCCAAAAGCAAGAAGGACAGCATGAATATTTGATATATGCTTTTCATTTTCTTTCTCGATTTAAGGGTTGCAATCACCTAGAAGGTCAGGTTTAGGTTGAAACCGAAGTCACGCGTAATGGGCACACCCGTGGCCTCAAGACCGGCCTGCCGGTCAGAAATGATACCGTTCTGATCCGGATGGATGTGTGGCACGTCTTGCCATAGCACCGCCACATTGTTCGCAATGAGGCTCAAGGTGGCGCCCTTCACGAAGAGGCTGGCTGGCAACAAGCTGCTAAAGTTGTAGCCTAACGTAATCTGTCGCAACTGCCATGACCCAGCGTCGAATACTGAGATCTCAGCAAGCCTTCGCCCGCGAATGGTTTCGTAGAACTCTTGGACCGGTGTCTGCACCGTATTGATCTCGCCCTGCTGGTTCACGCCTTCGCCTACGACAAACCCAACGTCTCGTCCGGGCAAGGTGGCACGGTCCAAGCCATGCCGGTAGGCATTGACGTGGGTACCGGAGATCATCTTGTGGCCGAGCTTCCAGTCGATCAGGAAGGACAACCTCACGCCTTTGTAAGTAAAGGTATTCGTAATACCACCCCAAGAGGTGGGCAGCGCGGAACCCCAGGGCAGCTGCTCGGGACCTCTCAGCCCTCTACCCGCTGCGTCGTGCACAATCCGTCCCTGGTCATCTCTCAGCCATCCCCAGCCATACAGCATGGCCATGGGCTGTCCTACAACTTGTCGCAGCTCACCATGGAAAAAGGAGCTTCCCACAGTGATGCTTTCACCCTCGACGTCCGAGCCGAGGCTAATCACCTCAGATTCGTTGAACGTCGCATTGACGCTGGCTCGCCACTCGAAATCATTCGTACGAATCGGTGAGTAGGACACGAGCATCTCTATGCCGCGGTTCTCGCTCTCCCCAACGTTGACATTTTGGTTATTGTAACCAGAGGCATTAGATACCTGACGGTTGAGGATCTGATCTTGAGAGGTCTTGATGTAGCCTGACACCTCCACTTCAAGGTTGTTGAAGAAGGTTGCCTCCACACCGAGTTCGCGCTCTACGACGCGCATAGGCCGCAGATTGGGGTTAGGAATCGTCCCGCCCTGGATCGCTCCGACGGGATTGTTATTGAACAGGAGTGGATTTACCTGGTAAAACAGCTGATCGGCATAGGGAGGTACATCGGTATCGCTACCTACTTCAGAATAGGCGAATCGTACCTTACCAAAACTCACCCAATCGGGCATGCCTGAGAAAGAGTCAGAGAATACCCAAGTACCGGTCACGGAGGGATACATGATGCTGCGCTCCTGCTCGGATAGCGTCGAAAACCAATCGTTTCTCAAAGTACCATTCAGGTAGAAGATACCGCGATAAGACACTTCAGCTGATCCGTAGAGTGAATTGACAGATCGCTCCAACTGAATGTAGTTGGGAACCACCTGGCTGGCGTTTCCAATGGTATACAAGTCCCGCTGGAAGAAGTTTCGTCCACGCTCGGTATTGATGGCATTGCGTTGGAACATGTGGTTACCACCAAAGTTGGCCACCACACCGAAGTCGCCAAAGCTCTTATCAAAACCAATCAGGAAGTCCGTATTGAGTTCGCGGAACCTTCGCAGATCACTGACAAACTCCCCGTTGACAAAGCCCGGAGGTGCTGCAGGCTTGGATTGTGTGCCATTGGGGATATTGACCTCCTGCTCTCGAGACCAAAAGTCCTGACCCACACGACCCTGTATGTACAACCAGTCGGTGATGTCGTAACGGGCAGTGACATTACCGAAGATTCGATCCCGATCGATTTCATTGAACCTACTCAATGCGAAGTACGGGTTCGTACGGTTTCGAAATCTCGACCAAGGGTTTTCATTGCCCAGCTCATCAAAGGCGCCCTCTCTCAATACGTCCAGGGGAATGGAATTGGCCAATGTATAGATGACGACCGCGCTGAAATCCTGCTCACCGATGTTAGGGGGGTTCTTGGTGTTTTCTTTCGCGTAATTGATGTTTCCGGAAACGGTCAGTCGGTCATTCTTCTGAGTGAAGCCCAGGTTCACCGTTCTGCGGTTGAACTTGTTGCCCGGAAGAACGCCCTCACTGGTAAAGTCTGATAGGGACAGGCTCATACCGCCATTTTCACCACCAGTAGAAACCGTCACGGTGTTGGTCAGGTTGGTATCGACATCGTAGAAGTCCTTGACGTGGTCTCGCTGCGCCTCATAGGGTACATTGGGATTGTCAAATAAGGTATGTGTTCCTCCCATACGCTCTCCAAAACTCCATACTCCAGAGGTAGGAAAAGGTGTTGTCGGTCTTACGCCCTGCTCGCCTTGTCCGTATTCATACTGGTAATCCCGATTATCGATCGGTGTCCCAAAGGTGAAGTTGAGGTTGTACTTCACTTCGAGTCCCTGGCCTTCTGCCCGATTCTTGGTTGTGATCATGATGACCCCATCCTTGGCCCGCGCACCGTAGAGCGCAGCTGCAGCACCACCCTTCAGGATGGTCATAGAAGTGATATCGTCTGGGTTGATACTATTAAGTCCATCGCCCGTGTCCATGTTGTTGTTGGAAGCGACATTGCCTTGGATGTTGCCACCGCGTGCCACGCCAAAGTTGCTGTTGTCGATGGGCACACCATTGACCACGATCAGGGGCTGGTTGTTCCCCCCAAAGGAAGAGACACCACGGATCCGAATCTTGGTACTCCCTTGAGGTCCTGCTCCCAGTTGTTGGATATTGACGCCCGCTACTTTGCCCTGTAAGGCGTCGACGAATTTGGGCGTACGGTTCACAGTGAGCTCCTCTTTGTCAACATTAGAAGTGGCGTAGCCCAGGGTGCGGCCATCTTTTTCGATGCCTAGCGCTGTCACCACCACCTCAGACAATTGACCCACGTTGGGTTCCAACTCCACGGTAATGTTGGTTTGCCCACCTACGGGTATCTCCTGGGTTGCGTAGCCCAAGAAGGAGATCACTAAGGTAGCGTCCGTAGCGACCGCAAGCCGGAAGGCGCCCCGCTCGTTGGTCACCACACCATTGCTTGTCCCTCTCTCCAGGACTGTAGCCCCCGGTAGCGGCTCACCTCCCTCATCGAGGACCGTGCCACTGACCTGATTTTGCTCAAGGATTTCAATGATTGGTTCATCCTTCTTTCGCGCTTTTTTCACATAGATGGTCTCATCGATTCGCTTAAAGCTGACCTCTGCCTGTCGTGAAATGCTGCGCAGCAGGTTTCCCAGGCTGGTCGATTGATCGGTAAGGGCCACCGATAACCCATCAATTTTGCGGTCGATGTAGGAAAACCTGAAGTCAGTTGACTGCTCGATATCGTGGATGATATCGCCCAAATGCGAGGGCTGCGCAACCGAAAGGGTAATACCAATGTCGTCCACGCTCTTTGGCTGAGCCTCGCCGTCAGCCGCAAAAGCGAGGGTGTAGATCGAAATCTGGATCACCATTCCGTATAGGCAGATCTTGGACACCCTGACAAGAATTTTTTGTAAGTTTGTTTTCATTAGAAATCGTGTTTGGTGAGAATATTTTCATCGAAGACGGAGCCCACAATTCCTGACAAACATTTTCCCGATGGCATCAGGATTGTGGGTTTTTTTGTTACATAGGCTGTTAAGTTTTTATCATTTTAAAGTCACTTGTTTCTCTTTTATCTCAAAGGTGAATTCGTACAGGTAAGACAAGCCCTCAAGGACATTCTCGAGCGACTTATTCCTAAATTCTCCTGAGAATACCTCTTGTTGGCCGAAGTTTCTGGAAGTGGTGATTTGCACCCCGTACCATGATTCCAGCTCTTTGATGATTTTCTGAAAATTGTCATCCTTGAAGTAAAGGATCTTATCCTTCCACCCGAAGACCGCGATGGGATCGAAGTGCCGTTTGATCATCTCCTCGGAGTGCTCATCGTAGGACACCATCTCTTGAGGATCCAGTATGACTTGCGACTGGGCTCTCTCAGAGGAAAAAGCCACCTTGCCCGAGGCGACGGCAACACTGACCGCACGTTCATCCTCGTAAGTTCGGATATTGAAGGAGGTACCCAAGACTGTAACTTGAGATCCGCGGAACTTGACATGAAAAGGCCGCTGCGGATCATGAGTCACTTCGAAAAAAGCCTCCCCATCGAGTTCCACCTGACGGGATGACTCGGAAAAATGAGAGGGGTATCGGATTTTGCTCCTAGCATTGAGCAGCACCTTCGTGCCATCTGGCAAGATCGTTGTCACCTTTTGGCCGGTCAGGGCCACACTTTCAACGAAAGAAACTGAAGCCACCGGGGGGACACTGCGCTCAGCGTTCGGTCTCGACACCCACCACGCTATGCCTGCCATGAGAAGAACAGATGCCGCGATGGACACTGACCTGCGCCACATCGGGCGTGCTTCCTGACGTGTGGTTAATGGTGAACCTTGCGCGGCATTGATTCGAAAATGAATGTCTTCCCAGACGACGCGCTTAGATCCTGACACTTCGTCTTCGGGATTCTTGATGTAGGCTAGGAGACGACTGACGTCTGTCCTTTTTTCGGGGTTTTGCGCCAACCATTGGCTGAGCCTTTTCTCTTCCTCGTGAGAAAGCTCACCGTGCAAATACTTCCAGATCAGTTCTTCCATCAGGTTAGGGCCTCAAAAACCGAGGTATACAATAAGGAGTGCTTTTGTTGGATAATGGGGGACTCCGTCTAAAATTTTTATGCGGAGCCGCACAAAAAGCTGAAAAAAGAGACAAGCGCAATACAAAAATGGGTCAAATACTGAAAATTTGATAAGCCCCTACCCCAAGGACCAGGATCACCTCACCAATCAATCGTACATCTACCACTTTGCTTTGTCCATGCTCCTTGTAGAAGTCGGTAATGGCTGATCGGAGCCTTGCTTGCGCCTTTGCCAACTGTGACTTGATGGTCTCTGTGCTCAAGCCTAGCTCCTGAGCCATTTCTTTGTAGCTCATACCCTCCTCCCGTGACATCCTGAACACCAGCTGGCACCGTTCGGGCAATTTCGCAACCACAAGATCCAAATGATTTCGCAGCTCCTTCTCCAGCAAGACTTCTGATGGATCAACCCAATCGACGGACTCCCTGATAGAAGCAACCGCGCGTCGACTTTTCTCTTTTGAGGACTTGGCCAATAGATGAATCGCTCGGTGCTTCACACACGTAAGCAGATACCCCAGAATGTCCTCAACTAAGGTCAAGTCCCGG
>JBCCXG010000183.1:0-9811 GCA_039191945.1 Bacteroidota bacterium | reverse complement strand
CGGTAGCTTGGGCGTAGAAGGTATATTGCCGACCTATTTGATCACGGAAAAGATCTTGCAAAAGATTTTGCAGTAGGTTTATTCGCAGTGGCGCTTTCGGTACTTATCGGAAATACCACTTCCGGTACTAACCGCGGCATCGAAATCAGCGCAGGCTTGTTCTGTCCTGCCTAGTTTGAGGCGTGCCAGCCCGCGGTTGTGAAAAGCCATAAAATTCTCCTTATCGATGGATAGCACACTGGAGTAGTCCCGCGCAGCGTTCTCATAGTTGGCCAGGTTGAGATAGCAGTTGGCTCGATTGTATACACAATCCAATTCGTTGATGGCGACCTCGGTGCTGTCCTGATACTGCAATGCTTTGTTGTAAAATTCGATTCCCTTTTCGAAATCCTCCCGCTTGTACGCAATGTTGCCTGCGAGGACATAATAGTCCGACTGAAAGGGTTCTAGCGCCAGGGACCATCCGATTTTTTTTGCGGCCTCCTCCAGCTTTTGGAGTTTGTACAAAGCGTATGCTGCGACGTAGGTGTAGTCGGTATTTCCTTTGTACATTTCGTGCGCCTGCTCCAGGAAACCCACCGCCTCTTCGTATTTCTCTTCCTCAATCAGTAGCTTCGATTCTTCATAGAGTGCGTTGCACAGCTGAAGATCTTCCATGCTTATCTCTATTTGGGCGCTTAGGGTCAATGCCGATAGAAAAAAGGAAAGCAAAATGACGTGCTTCAATTCAAATACCATAAGGTATGCTCTGGTAATAGTTTGTGACTTACAAACCATAAAAGCGATCTGATCGTTTCAACATCGGTATGCGCGTTGTTAACTTTTGTTATCTCTTACTTCTTTTCGGATGTGGTATGTCCATGTCCGACGAGGAAGCTGCCCAAGCGCTGGAAGGAAATGACGTGCAGCCCAAGTTTGGCACAATCACGACAGGTGGCCGGACGATGCATTACGCATACACCGACAGAGAGAAGGAATCACTGGTCGTATTTGTCCATGGATCCCCGGGGTCCTGGAGTGCCTTCCTGGATTTTTTTCAAAATGACAGCTTACTGGATCAATACGATCTGCTCGCCATCGACCGACCCGGATTCGGTCAGTCCGACGCCGGTTGGCCTGCCCCTCACTTGGAGCAGCAAAGCTGTCTATTGCAGGCTGTCATTGAGCAGTTTGATCACGAAAAAATACTGCTAGTTGGGCATTCCTTGGGGGGACCGGTGATTGCCAGAATGGCCATGGACTTCCCCGAGGCCTACCATGGACTAGTTTTTGTCGCCCCTTCCATTGATCCGCAGATGGAAAAGTATGAGTGGTACAGATCGTGGATTAAGACTAAGGTGGGAGGTTGGGTGACGCCACAAGACTTTTGGGTGAGCAACGAGGAAATCATGCCGTTGAAGGGGGAACTAACCAAAATGCTTCCACTCTGGGAGCGGATCAAAGTGTGCTCGATCGTGATTCAGGGCAAGAAAGACATGCTGGTGCCCTGGGAGAATGCAGAGTTCGCTCGTCGCCAACTTCCAGCTGACAAGGTAGATATTCGGTATCTGCAAGGTGTAAACCACTTCATACCTTGGACACATCCGGAAAGTATAATTCGAGCTATCTTTGATCTTCTTTAGACAAATACCGCTATGAGATTTTCTCGTGAAATCATCACCATTCTTTTCTTTTTTGTTGGGTTAGTGGCCTTTGGTCAGGCGACAGACATCAACTTCACGGCCAAAGGACTTGCCGCCTCCGAAGCGTATTTGGGCTACCACTTGGCAGAGCAAAAGTATGTCCAGGATACCCTCGAAGTCGGCGAGGGTGGCTTGATGAAGATATACGACGAAGCCGGCCTCCACCCTGGATTGTACTTTATTTATGTGCCGGGAGATATTTATGTGGAGTTCATCATCAATGAACCGAGCTTCAGCATAGTGACGGAGGGAGCTGGATATGACAACTTCGAGGTGGAAGGATCTCCGGAGAATGATGTGTTCAAGGAGTTTCAGATGAATTTGGGCGCATTGCAGGTGAAGAGAACGGCGTTGTCGGATTCATTGCAAGGACTTTCGGGTGGTGACAGCTTGGCTGTACAGCAGCAGTTGGTGGAGCTATCAGGAGAAGCGAATACCATTCGAGATAACCTGATTGAGCAGTACCCTGATCTTATGATCACTAAGATGCTGAGCTTGATGCAACCTGTTTCGCTACAGAGCTTTCCTGATATCCAAGACGAGGAGGAAAACAAACGCCAGGTCTACTTTGCCTATAGAAACAGCATGAGACAGCGACTGGACTTTACTGAAAGGGGCCTCTTGCGGACGCCCGTGTTCAAAGATCAGGTGATGCGCTACATGAATGAAGTGGTCCCGCAAGTTCCGGATTCGCTTATTGTCGAGCTAGATAAGATCCTTACCACTGTTCAAGACGATGAGGTGGCATTTCGGTTTTGGTTGGTGACCTTTACCAACGAATATCAGACCCCAAAGTTGATGGGTCAGGATGCGGTGCTTGTACATCTTCTCGAGCAGTATTATTTGACGTCCAAAGCAGATTGGGTTTCAGAAGAACAGCTAGAGACAATGAAGGAAGAGGTCGGTTTCTTGAAACCTAACCTCATCGGTCAGCCGGCGCCCATGCTTAGTTTGCTGGATACGGCCGAGGCTCCCTCAAATCCTATTGCGCTCGCTGATGAGTACATCATCCTCTTCTTTTACGATCCCGATTGCGGCCATTGCCGAAAGAAAACCCCCATATTGAGAGACGCCTACGCTGACCTGAAGGGTTTGGGTGCTGAAGTGGTTGCGGTGTGCACCATATCTGATCAGGATAAATGGCGCAACTATATCAAAGAAAATGAACTGAACTGGGTCAATCTGGCTGACCCCTACTTTAAAAGCAACTTCCGCGCGGAGTACAATGTACGAACTACTCCACAGCTCTATGTTCTGGATAGGGATCGAAAGATTGTTGCCAAGAAACTCGACGTGGATCAGTTGGTCGATTTTATCTCCAACCACAAAGACGTTGTGAACCCTTGACCGTCGATTACTGGCTGTAGGCGATTTTTTCTGAGAGCCGTCCTCTGCTATTGAAATAAGACCACTCTCCGGCTCTTTGGCCCGCCTTGAATGCTCCTCGTGCTCGAACACGTCCGTTGGTATGATAGTATTCCCAGGGACCCTCTTCCAGGCCTTTGGTCATCTTGCCTTTGGATGCTACATCCCCATCTTGGTAGTAAGTAGCGTAGTCACCTTGAAAAAATCCATCCACGACTGTGGCTTCGAGCTTTTTCTGCCCTTCCGCGTAGTACTCAAAATAGGATCCAGAGCCACCAGCTAAAGAGCCTTTGGGTAGTGGTTCACCTTTGATGGTGTAAAAGGTACTACTGGCGATGAGCCGTCCACTTTCCCAGGTCTGCTCTTGCTGGAGTTGTTCGTTTTCGTAGAAGTATCCCCAGAGGCCATCTTTTTCACCAGAGTCATAGCTTCCTACCGCCCTCAATTTTTCGTTGGCGTGGTAGTAGATCCACTGTCCTTGTTTCGAGTCATTGGAGTAGGGTCCTTCGCTTTCGAGCTTTCCACTTTCTGTAAAATACTTCCAGATGCCCGATTTTTGGTCGCGAGTGTAGTTACCTACGGCGTAGAGCTGTCCATTCCGATAGATATTGAGCCACTTGCCCGTCTTCAATCCGTAGGCATACTCTCCGACGACACTGCGTCCTTGATTGTTATGGTATTCGACATACGGGCCATGCATCAGACCATTTCTGAAGTAAAACTCCTTTTCGAGTTTGCCAGTGCGAAAGTAGGTCGACCATCTGGACTCTTCCACTCCAAACTCATATTGCTCGATCGCCTGGACTACATTTGATGCCTCATGGTAGTACTTCCAAGTGCCCTGGGCAATCCCCTTCGCGTAGTTTTTTTCAAAAGTCTTGAATCCATACGGTGAGTACTCCACCCATAGGCTATCCATCGTTCCTTCTTTGTAATAGCCGACCAACGCAAGCTGCCCGGTCTCGTAATATTCGCTGTGGGGTCCTTGCTTTATCCCGGATGCATATAGGGTCTCACTGATCCGGATCTCGTTCTCATCGTATAAGATGACGCTACCGTTGAGTTTCCCTTCATCGAAATTGAGGATCTTGTTGATGTTGCCATTTTCATGAAAGACAAACCACCGATCTTCCCTGACGCTGTCTTTGATTGTGCCACGCACTGCCAGCTTGCCATTTTCATAGAAGGCTTTGAAAACGTCTTCTTCCCAGGATACTTCACCGAGGTCCTTCGCATCCGGAAACAAATCGCCGATCTGCGCATGGGTGAGACTCGCAAACAGAAAAGAGGATATGTAGAGCAGATGACGAATGGGCATATCAGAACTTCGCTGCAAAGGTCATGCTAAATTAATACCAGAACCATCATCACCGCCCAGTTGGTTTTCAAGAAAGCGAAATAAGTGCATCACAAAAGGTTTTGCTGGCGAAATATGGCAATCTTTTTAGATCGGTAAGCGGTGATTGTCGTGCGATTTTGATGAAACCATACTGAGTCCGATGTTGATTGCGATCATCCAAGGACAGATTTACCGCTTTGACGTAATTGTCTTCGGCAAAGTGATATTCCCAGGGATCCTTGTTCAGGCAAAAAAAGAAGTCGTCCATAATTGAACCAAGATTTAATCCTTCAACGTGGGAACCACCGACTTGCAAGGCACAGCTGCTCTCATGGCCCCACCAGACCATCGTCCTAAAGGCAAACGTTGCATCTGTCTGAAACTTGCGTGGATAGTCCAATACCCAGTACGGAAGCTCTCGATAGTTTTCTCCGTGTGAAATCTTACCCGATCTGGCCAACAGGTCCGTTGGAAATGGATAGTTGGCCTGGAGCAGCTGTTCGCGTATGGCCGACTCAGCGGCTCTAAGGACGCCCATCACTTTGTGATGGATGACACGTTTTGTGATCAGGAACTCTCGATCCTTCAGTAGCTCATATTCCTGTGACGTGAGCTCTTCCAACTTACCACCTGATCAAAGCGGAGGCCCAGGTAAATCCGCTGCCAAATGCGGCGAAACATACAATGTCGCCCTCTTGGATCTTTCCTTCCTCGTACGCCTCGCTCAGCGCTATGGGAATGGAGGCGGCTGTTGTGTTGCCGTAGCGCATGATATTGTTGTACACCTTGTCATCAGGGAGCCTCATCTGCTTCTGAATAAATTGACTGATGCGCAAATTGGCTTGATGCGGGATCAGCAGGTCCAGGTCTTCTGGCTTCAGGTTGTTTTGTGCTAAGGCCTCGTGAATCACCTGCTGAAACCTGGTCACTGCATGCTTAAATACAAAATTGCCATTCATATGCGGATAGTAAGAGGCATCTTCGGGATCATTTTCTTCGATGATCGTATCCACCCATCGGCCGGTAGCCGGACCTATCAGTGCAAGTTCTTTGGCGTGCTTACCCTCACTGTGCAAATGGGTAGATAAAATGCCACGATCTTCTTCCGTACGCTGGAGGACCACCGCACCGGCTCCATCACCAAAGATCACCGTGACACCGCGGCCTCTCGTGGTTTTTTCGAGCCCGCCCGAATGGTTTTCTGAGCCAATGACCAAGACGGTCTTGTACATGCCGGTTTTGACGAATTGATCCGCTACAGATAGAGAGTAGATAAAGCCCGAACACTGGTTTCTTACGTCGAGGGCCCCAATTTCCTTGATGCCCAGTTGCTCCTGTACCTGCACTCCTGGACCTGGAAAGTAGTAGTCGGGGCTCAGTGTGGCGAAAATGATAAAGTCTACATCATCCGGGGTCAGATTTGCATTTTCTAGGGCCTTTTTGGCAGCTTTGGTACCCATAGTGGAGGGGGAGTCTCCGGTTTTTGGGTCGATCCAACGACGCTCGTGAATGCCGGTTCTTTCGACAATCCAGTCGTCGCTGGTATCCATCATTTTTTCCAGGTCTTTATTCGTCACGACATTGTCGGGCACATAGTGTCCGATGCCGACGATTTGGGAGTTGTACATGTTGCTTTTTTTGAGGCACAAAGATAGCAAAAGGGGGGTATTGCTACTCGACGATGGATACCTCGGTGCGCCGGTTGAGTTCCCTGCCGTCCATTTCGTCGTCGGCGGAGGCGAGCAGCTTCGAATCACCATAACCAGTCACCTCTATCCGCTCGGCATCAATCTCACGATCAACAAGTACCTTCTTGACACTCTCGGCACGACTTAGTGAGAGTCCCTGACTATCATCCTCGCCTTCATCTGCGTGTCCGTGTATGACGATTTTCATATTGGGGTGATGATTCAGTAGCCTGACCATGGTGCGGATCACAAGTTCTGCGTCATGAGGTACTTCCGCGCTGTGTTGGTCGAAGTAGATGTTGCTAATATTCGCTGTAAACAACCGGTTTTCGGCGTGATGCTCTTCGATGACCTCGGTCAGCTTTTCGATTTTCTCTTCCCTGGGTGAAGGCTCTTGGCCCCCGGATCCTACGATAAGGTTGTTTTCCATGACCTTCATCCACCGTGGAGGGCGAGTGGTGCAGCTACTTTTTGAGAGTACTTCATCGGCCATGGCAGCCTCTACGATGAATTTGTGATTTTCGGTGACTTCCAACTTATAGTAGCCCTCGTCATCGGTAGTGGCTAAAAAAGATTTGTTCTTGTCTACAATGGACTGAAAAGTAACCGTTACGTTCGCCATAGGTCGGTCATTGAAGTCAGTCACCGTACCCTGCACTATGGTTTTGCCAGATTCTCCAAAGAAGTAGATATCAAAGTCGCCCATGCTATGGAGCCGGTTCGAACTGAGAAAGCCCGAAATGTTGTCCTTGTTCAAGTGAAAGTTGACCTCGTCATCGATGGTATTAATCGGGAAGCCAAGGTTCTCTGGCGTGGTCCACCTTTTACGACGATTGTCCCAAGACGACTTGAATACATCAAATCCTCCGATGGATGCTGGGCGGTTGGAACTGAAGTACAACGTCTCACCATCGTTGGTGAGAAACGGGCTGTCCTCGTCCCATTTGGAGTTGACGCCACGGAGGGGGCGGGGTTTTGTCCATAAGCCGGTTTTGTTTTTCCTGGATTCGTAGAGATCAATTTGATAACCTTTCATCACAGAGAAGAGAATGTGGTCTTCCTTGTCGTTGATGAAAAAGTCGGACTCCAGTACATTAGCGCGAACTTCCGACTTGGCTTCTCGCGGTGTACTCCACTTACCATTTGCCGGTGTGCTGTAGTACAAATCCCCTCGGCCTTTTTCTTTGTAGATGTACATCTTGCCATCTTCATTGACCACTTCGACCGCCGTTGTGGTAGCCGGAAGCGTCCCCAAATTGACCAAAGCAATGGGGTCGGACCAGTTACCATCGTCTTTCAGCGAATGGAAGACAAGGAACTCGTTTTCGGACTTTTTCACACCCGATATCGGCCGGGATGAAGCAAAGACCATGGCATTGTGCTCTTTGTAGACGACTGGTGATAGATCGGCATGCTCGGAATTGATAGGGTGCTCGAGCTGCTCGAGGTCAAATCCAGATGGGTTGGTATAGTATTTTTCGGCCAGTTCTATCTTTTTGATGAATTGCCGTGTCTCCGCGATGATCTCCTTACTCTTGAATGCATCGGCGCTTAGGAACTTCCTGAAATGTCTTTTGGCGAGATCAAATTCGTACTTGCCATAGTAGATGCGCCCCATCCAATAATTGAAAAAACGGTCTCCTGTATTGGCTGATTTATAGAACTCGATCAACGGTGCCAGGTCCTCAGTCCTCTTGACCGTGAGGTACTGAGCGATCATTTGATGATATTTTGCCTTATCGTTTTCGGGTCTTCGATCCAAGACGGCCTGGTAAAGCTCAATCGCAGTCTCGAAGTTTTCGGAGTAGAAGGTATAGTCGGCGTTGATCAGCATGCGCCTGATACTCTGCGCTCCGACAGGTCCGGAGAAGGTGAAGACCAGGAGTATCACGGATACAAACAATTTCATCATCAAGGCGTATATACGCTACGGTTGTTTAGTCTGTTTTTTGACTTTGAGGAGACTAGCGAATCTCATATGAGGTTCTAGCAACCCATCGAATATATGCCTGTATCCTGGCTTATTGTTGGTATTTCAGATGAAACGGAATTATCCCTCGTTGAGCCGGAGTTGCGCCTGCAAAGCACCTGGCACTATCCCTTCAATTGAGAAATACCGGTTATCAATTCAAAATGAAGTCCTTAATTAGTAGAGAGGATACTTCGCCAAAGTCTTTGGTGATTTGTAACCTGTCTTCGTAGAGGAGTTCCTCCCCACGCTTGATTTCGATATGATACGTTTCTGTCGAAATGATCTCTGCAGAATAGTACCCACGTGTGTCAGTAGTCGATCGGAACTTTTCCTCCTCGTAGCTCGATGGGGTAAATATTACCTCCACATCTGAGAGACGTTGTTTCGCTTCTTTATCAAAGACCTTTCCTTCGATTTTCACCTTTTTGATTTCGAAGTAAAAGTAGATATCAAAGTCTCCCATGCTATGGAGCCGGTTGGAACTAAAGTAGCCGGATTTGCCTCCTGCGTTGATTTTGAAGTGAATTTCATCATCCGGGGAATTGATCGGGAAGCCCATGTTCACTGGCTCGGACCAGGTCAGCGTAATGCTGTCCAGCTCGCTCTTGAAGATGTCGTAGCCTCCTATGCTCCCATGACCATCTGAGCTGAAATACAGTGTATGCTCGTCATGTGTCAGGTAAGGACTATCCTCATCCATGTCACTATTGATGACTTCCGCAAACGGGCGCGGCTTGGTCCAGTTTCCTGTCTTTGGATCTTTAAAAGACTGGTAGAGATCAAGCCCTTTGTCTTTGTTTTCTTTGTCTGAAGCGAAAATGATACGATCCTCATGTTCATTGATGAAGAAGTGTGATTCGAGGTGGGTATTGGAGATCTTGCTATCAAACTCCACCGGCAACAACCAGTTGCCGTTGCGCGTCTCGCTGTAAAACAGGTCTCCTCCTTTGTTATTGTTGAACATGAATAACTTGCCGTCTTCATCCACGACTTCGATATTCGCGTTGTTACGTTCAAAAACGCCTAGGATTCCCAAACGACTGGGTTCTGCCCAGGTACCTTCGTCGCCTTCCGCGTGATAGATGTAGTAGTCGGCATCATCCGATGATCCACGATTGGAGGCAAACAGTAGTTCATGTTTGGCCTCAAAATAAGTAGGGCTTAACTCTGCATACGGAGAATTGATAGGTGCTTTGAGCTGTTGGATCTCGTAATCGTCAGGCTTGTTGAATGCTGCAATTTTGCGTTTCGTTTGCACCATCAGTTTTTGTACAACTTCCACCTGAGAGGAGGACAGGTCATAAGCAGAGTTGAGGTAACCATCCCAGGTATTGAGTGCTTTTTGAAATTCCCATCGTGCGTCATAGACCCGTCCCAAATGGAGTTGAAAGAAAGGGTCTACGCCTTCGGCTTGGCTTCTCATATCGATGATTTCGTCCATGTCCCTCTCTCTGTCTTTGCCATCGGCCAGCTCTAGCAATTCGATTTTATACTGCACGTCCTTTAGTCGTGCTCTTTTTGCTGCGGCCTGCTGATAGCTGCTCAGCGCCATATCAAACTCACCGAGTTCCTCATGTACTAGCCCCTTGTTGTATAAGTCGCCAGCCGACTTCTGGGCGAAGCCCAGCGTCGAGATCAATAAAATGCCACAAATGCTGAGAATCAGATGCTTCATAGGATCATCACTACCTTGATGGGGCAAAATAACGTTTTTTTAAAGGCTATTGTATTATTGATTTGTGTCATCGGGAGAAATCTAGTTGTT
>JBCCXG010000182.1:0-9829 GCA_039191945.1 Bacteroidota bacterium | reverse complement strand
CTTGCAGATCGTTTGCTGGAGTTTACCCAGACGGTTTCAGATCGGGATATGCAGGCCCAGTTGTTGGATAATATGGATTTGGAGCGGGAGCGGGGCATCACGATCAAGAGCCACGCCATTCAGATGAGTTTCCAGCACGAAGACACGTCTTACACACTCAACTTGATCGATACTCCCGGTCATGTCGATTTTTCCTATGAGGTATCGAGGTCCATTGCCGCTTGCGAAGGGGCGCTATTGGTCGTGGATGCTGCGCAGGGCATTGAGGCGCAAACCATCTCGAATCTCTACCTCGCGCTAGAGCATGATCTGGAGATCATACCCGTCCTCAATAAGATCGACTTGCCTGGCGCCATGCCTGAGGAAGTATCTGACCAAATCATAGACTTGATCGGTTGCGACCAGGAAGATATCATTCACGCCAGTGCCAAGGAAGGTATCGGCGTAGCCGAAATCCTTGACGCCATTGTCAACAAGATACCGGCACCCAAAGGGAATATCGACGAGCCGCTACAGGCGATGATTTTTGACTCAGTCTTCAACTCCTACCGTGGTATCGAGGTCTACTTTCGCGTCTTTAACGGGCAGATCAAGAAGGGGGATCGGGTCAAATTTGTCAATACAGGGAAGACCTATGATGCTGATGAGATTGGTGTGCTGAAGCTACAGCATGAGCCCCATACCGAGATCTCCACAGGTAATGTGGGGTACTTGATCTCCGGTATCAAAGTAGCCAAAGAAGTGAAGGTCGGTGATACGATTACGCACGTCGACAATCCCACTACCCGAGCGATCAAAGGCTTTGAGGATGTGAAGCCGATGGTATTTGCTGGCATCTATCCCGTGGAGACGAGCGAATTTGAGGAGCTGCGTGCCTCCATGGAGAAGCTGCAGCTCAATGATGCGGCGCTGGTGTGGGAGCCAGAGACTTCCGCTGCGTTAGGTTTTGGCTTTCGTTGCGGTTTCTTGGGGATGCTCCATATGGAGATCGTACAAGAGCGCCTCGAGCGGGAATTTGATATGACCGTCATCACGACGGTACCATCCGTAAGATTTCGAGCTGTTGGGACCAAAGGTGAGATACAAGAGGTCAGTGCCCCTTCTGAGATGCCTGAGCCTAATACGATTTCGCACATCGAGGAGCCTTACATCAAAGCACAAATCATTACAAAAGCCGATTACATTGGTTCGGTCATTGCCCTTTGTATGGACAAGCGGGGTGAGATAAAGAACCAGGTGTACCTTACCAGTGATCGAGTGGAGCTCACATTCGACTTGCCACTGTCTGAAATTGTCTTCGACTTTTTTGACAAGCTGAAGACCATTTCGAGGGGTTACGCCTCATTGGACTACGAACTCATTGGCTACCGACGATCTACCATGGTCAAACTCGATATTCAGCTGAATGGGGAAAAAGTTGATGCCCTTTCGGCGATCGTTCACCGGGACAAAGCCTACGAGTGGGGAAAGCGACTCTGCGAAAAGCTTCGGGAACTACTTCCTCGACAGCAGTTTGAGATCGCTATTCAGGCATCGATTGGTACTAAGATTATCGCCCGGGAGACCGTGAAGGCGTTACGCAAAAATGTAATTGCCAAGTGCTATGGAGGAGACATCACCCGGAAGAGGAAGCTCCTCGAAAAGCAGAAGAAAGGGAAGAAACGTATGCGTCAGGTCGGAAGTGTAGAAATACCTCAGGAGGCTTTCATGGCTGTACTCAAGCTTGACAACTAGAATCATGGCAACGAAATTAGACGGACGTCAAGTGGCGTCTGACATCAAGAAGGAGTTAGAAACGAAGGTGTTGCGCCTCAAAGATCAAGGAAAACGAGCGCCCCACCTCGCGATCATCATCGTGGGAGATGATGGCGCAAGCCATACCTATGTCAACGGTAAGATCAAAGCCTGCAAAGAGGTAGGTTTTGACTACACGCTGATGCAGTTTGCCGGGACCATATCAGAAGCGAAGCTCTCCAAGCATGTGGGTCAACTCAATGAAGATACTGATATCGATGGTTTCATCGTCCAGTTGCCCCTTCCAGATCATATTGCTGTTGAGACCATCACCGAAGCCATTGCCCCCGAAAAGGATGTGGATGGTTTTACCAATCAGAACTTTGGCAGCATACTATCTGAGCATCAACTGCTGCTACCGGCCACGCCCTACGGTGTGATGGAGCTTTTGCATCGATATGAGATCCCGATCAAGGGTCGCAACTGTGTGATTGTCGGAGCCAGCAGGATTGCGGGAGCCCCGCTCAGTATGATGATGCTTAAGGAAGAGGCCACTGTGGTCGTATGCCAAAAAGCCACCGAGGACCTGGCAAGCCATACACGAGCTGCCGACATCCTGGTCGTAGCTGCCGGCAATCCTCAAATGATCGGAGCAGACATGGTGAAAGAAGGGGCTGTCGTGGTGGATGTTGGTACCACCAGAATTGAGGACCCTTCGCGCAAGAGTGGTTTTCGACTGGCTGGGGACGTAATTTATGAAGAGGTCGCGGACAAGGCCAGCCACATCACTCCAGTGCCCGGTGGGGTGGGTCCGATGACTATTGCCTCTTTGTTGCTCAATACTTACAAAGCTTATGAAAGTCAGCACGTTGGTTGAAGAGAGGCGCCTTGCGCGAACTACGCTCCCCATTATGGAAGCGTTCCATACTATTCAGGGTGAGGGGTATCACACGGGTACGCCGGCTTATTTTATCAGGACTGGAGGTTGTGATGTGGGTTGCCATTGGTGTGATGTGAAGGAGTCATGGGACAGTAGTAAGCATCCCGAAACCGACATCGCCCAACTTATCGCCAATGCTAGAGCTTGTGAATCTCCTTTGGTTGTGATCACGGGAGGCGAGCCCATGATGTACGACATGGCGCCGCTCACCACGGGCCTTAGGGAAAATGGCTTGAATGTGCATCTGGAAACATCCGGTGCCTATGAGCTGACCGGCGACTGGGATTGGATATGCTTTTCACCTAAGAAATTCAAGGCACCGCTGCAGGAGTACTACGAGCGAAGTCACGAGCTAAAGGTGATCATCTACAACCGCTCCGATTTCCAGTGGGCGCAGGATCATGCATTCAAAATGCACGCCGATGCGAAATTGTTCTTGCAGCCAGAGTGGTCCAAAGCCGACGAAGTCATGCCCCTTATTGTGCAATTTGTCAAGGAAAATCCCGTTTGGAGGATATCTTTACAAACTCACAAGTTCCTGAATATTCCTTGAGATTCGTTTTTGTCGTTGCATCCTTCTTCTTCCTGATTCTTAGCACAATCGCTCAAAATCCGGACCTGGACACGAGTAATAGGAAAGCACTCAAGCTGTACGCGAAAGGCGAGGAGTCCTTGAAGGCCCGCCGGTTTGACGAGGCCATCGATTACTTTCGTCAGGCCATCGCCAAGGATGAGGACTTCTCATTTGCTTACCTCAAGCTGGCCAATGTTTTCGCTTTTCTTCGGGAGATGGACTCCGCCTTTGTCTTCTATCAGCGATACTATGATCGGGCACCGAAGCAACAAATCAAGCCCAACGTCGCCAAGATGTTGAGTATGCAATATTTCAACAATGGTGAATATCGTACAGCTGAGGAGGTTTTTGATTTATTCCTCGGGAAGAGCGGTAGCCAACCGCTTAGTGTTAGAGACTCTATTCTTTATCAATCCATACAGTTCTCCCTAGAAAGCACCCAACAACCGTTGGAGGTCCGATTGGAGCGCCTGAGTGATTCGATCAACAGATATGCCCTTCAGTACTTTCCCGTACTGACCATTGACAATCGGGAGATATACTATACCAAGCGTGACGGGCGTACGCCCCAGTACGATGAAGACATCGTTGTGGCTACGTGGAAAGACGGATATTGGACCAAGGCACGGAGTATCTCCCGTGAGATCAACGGCTACACCAACGAGGGTGCCTGTACCGTATCAGCAGACGGCCGGACGCTCATTTTCACCGCGTGTGAAGGCCGAAAGAGTTATGGGAACTGTGACCTATACATCTCAACGAGGATCAATGGCCAATGGACAAAGCCCCAAAACCTCGGCGCGAATGTTAACTCATCTTACTGGGATTCGCAGCCCGCGCTCTCAGCCGATGCCAAAACACTCTTTTTCGCATCCAATCGGCCTGGGGGTCGTGGTAAACGTGATATCTGGATGTCGAGGTACGAGCATGACAAATGGGCGAAACCCGAAAACTTGGGAGGTGCAGTAAATACTCCTTTTGATGAGACTACTCCGTTCATTCATGTCAATGGCGAATCGCTTTTCTTTGCCTCCGAGGGCCATCCTGGGCTGGGAGGATTTGATATATATATTTCCGAAAGGGAAGGCGATGGTTGGACGGATGCAGAGAATGTGGGCTACCCAATCAACGACCACCGAGACCAATCTGCCTTGTTCATCACCTTTGATGGTTCAGAAGCATACTTCACCGGAGATTACCAAGAAGGCAGTTATATCTATCGGTTCCTCATTCAAGCAGATACACTGATATCCAACAGTGCCAGCTATTTGACGGGTACGGTTCGGGATAAATCGGATTTTACGCCACTGAAAGCGCAGATCAAGTTATATGATCTCAATTCTCAGGAGCAGTTGTATAATACCAGTACCGAAAAGAGAACTGGGGGCTACTTTATGGCCTTGAAAGAAGGAGGAGAGTATGGGGCGTATGTAGAGGCCGATGGTTACCTGTTTGAAGACTTTCGTTTTGACCTGGAGTCCGCAAGTATTTTCGAGCCTGACACCCTGGATATCCTGATGACGAAAATAGAAAAAGGTGCGACCGTGAGATTGGAGAATATATATTTTGGCTTTGATAGTTATGAATTGCTCCCGAAATCCCTCTCCGAGTTAACTACAGTCGCCGACTTTTTGAAGAAGAACAAAGTGAAAGTGCAGATCGCGGGGCATACAGACAACGTGGGTTCTGAATCATACAACGTCGAATTGTCACTCAACCGAGCGAAGTCGGTGTACGACTATTTGGTGACGAACGGCGTTTCAGAGGAACTAATGGAATATACTGGTTATGGATCCAAATATCCGATCATCGATGACTCTTCAGAAGAGGCCGACAACGAAAACCGTCGCATAGAGTTTGAAATAATCGAGTTTTAATTCAAATTTTTTTCAATTAATAGTAAAAAGGCCCAGCCAAAGAATCATAAAAGGTTTGCAGGATTAGAAAAAATTTTCTTTTTCTATGGATTGCTATACCGGCCTCAACCCAAGGGATGTTCTGTTTCTTGGAAAATTAGCAGCGAAAACCGGATCTCGCTGCGACCTGTTTAAAGGTTTCATTATTTTTTTAATCATCTCTCTAATTTTATTTTAGAGGCTTCCTTAGATCTCAATGGTCGACAGGGAACCTAAACTAACTCTATTATGAAGAGGATTTTACTACTTAGTTTTTTACTATTATTTATGGTATCGTTCGTTGCCCAGGCGCAAAGGACGGTAAGCGGGACGATCAAGGCGACAGAAGATGGAGCGGCGATTCCCGGTGTGAATGTGGTTCTGAAAGGGACTGCAACGGGTACTACCTCCGATCTCGATGGTAATTATCGATTATCGGTACCTAATGATGGTGGTACACTAGTATTCAGTTTTATTGGACTTGTTGCTCAGGAAGTGCAGATTGGCAGCCGCTCTGTGGTTGACGTCAGTATGGCATCTGATGTGACAGAACTGGAGTCAGTTGTTGTCACGGCCCTGGGGGTTGAGCGAAGTGAGAAGGCGGTCGGATTTGCTGTGCAAGAGGTTGAGTCAGATGCGCTTGTCAATTCCGGTGCCGCTAGTGCGGTGGATGCATTGCAGGGAAAAGTGTCTGGTGTTCAGATCACTCGGTCTTCCGGATCTGTGGGTGCGGGTTCCAGAATTGTAATTCGGGGCGTGACATCCATCCAGGGAAACAACCAACCTCTGATCGTTATCGATGGTGTGCGGACAAACAACGAGACGCTTTTTTCTGAAGGTAACACCGCCGGTACTGCTCAGTCCAACCGGTTGATGGACTTGAACGTGGAAGACATTGAGAGTGTCTCCGTGCTGAAAGGAGCTGCTGCAACATCCATCTACGGTACAGCCGGCTCTACAGGTGTGATCTTGATCACGACGAAAAGGGCTCGTAAAGGAAGTGGTCTGCAAGTAAATCTGAGCCATCAATTCTCGATGGATTGGCAGTCTGGACTGTTCCCTTTGCAAGGTGAATTTGGTCAAGGTCGGCCAACAGGATACAGAGACCCTTCTACTGGGGAGTCAGGATCTTGGGGACCCCGTATTTCCGATTTGGAGTATTCTACAGATCGTAATCACCCAGACGCACCCAACAACTCCAATGCCTTTGATGCAGATGGCAACTACAAGTGGGACAGAAATGGTTTCTTGGTACCTCGGGGTACAGGAAATGGTATTCCTGCCAATAACTATGAGTCTAAGAATCAAGATGATTTCTTTCAGATGGGTGTGGGTAATACCACTAACATTAGTGTAGCAGGAGGTGGAGAGTATGCCACTTTCCGATTCTCAGCTTCAAATCTAGATGCCTCAGGTATCGTACCTAATGAGGAGTACAAAAGGAAGACTGTCAAACTTACGTCTTCTCTGCAAGCAACGGATCGATTGAGCTTCCAGTCATCTTTCAATTATTCAAGGTCTGACTTTATCCGGGTTCAGCAGGGATCAAACACCTCTGGACTTTTGCTGGGTCTTTACAGAACCACTTCGACCTTTGATAATGCAAATGGCTTGAGCGCAGAGGACGCTAGAGACAATCCGCTGGCGTATATTTTCCCTACTGGTCAGCAGAGAACCTACCGAGGAGGTGGTGGTTATGATAACCCTTACTGGATCATCAACAACGCCCTTCGCGATGAGTTTGTAAACAGATTCTTTGGCAACATCCAGGTCAACTACAATTTTAATCAGTGGTTGAATCTGGGGATGAACATAGGTACGGATTTCACCAGCGATGTCCGGACTCAGAACTTCGAAATTGGTTCTAGAACAGCTCCATCAGGACGAATCGTTCAGGATGAGTTCACGACGCATCAGACAGATTTCTACCTGAACTTATCAGGTCAGGGAAAATTGACTCCGGACATTGGACTCAATTACCTGGCCGGTATCAATGCTTTTGATTTCCAGCGTCACAATCAGTTCACACGTGGTAACAACCTTATTTTCCAAGGCTTTGTGGACATCAGTAACGCAGCGACCATCGATTCGGAAGAAGATGATTTCAACTATCGTCAGCTTGGATTCTTCGGTCAGGTGGAAGCTAACTTTAAAGAGCAGGTGTTCTTGACACTTACCGGACGTCAAGATTATGATTCGCGCCTTGGAGTACCAGGTGATATCAACATCAGCGACATGGGATTCTTCTATCCTTCAATCAGTGGTTCTTGGTTGTTCAGTGAGCTGTTCGATAGCGACATCCTGTCATTCGGTAAGGTCCGTGCTTCATGGGCAAGAGTAGGTGCTCCTCCTCCCTTTGCTTATTTGACGGTAACCAACTATGAGACCAACGCCATAAGTGATGGATGGTCGGATGCTAACCCTTGGCCAATTAACGGATTGACGTCATTTGAGCTAGATAACACACTCGGTAATAGTGAGCTGACCCCAGAATTCTCGGAGACTTGGGAATTTGGAGTGGATTTACGATTCTTGAATGGTGTCTTAGGTTTGGACGTGGCATACTTCCAGACAAAGACAACCGATGCGATACTGAACGCTTCGCTGGCAACCTCTACAGGCTTTTCGGCCATTTGGTTGAACGCGGGACAGATGGACTCCGAAGGTTGGGAGATCACGTTAGATGCTACCCCGATCAGTACGCCTGATTTCACCTGGAATACCCAGTTGAACTGGACCAGAAACGAGAGCATTGTGAAGGAGTTGGCACCAGGATTGGATAACCTTTTCTTGGCGGGCTTTAACTCTGCCGGTTCTTACGTCATCGCCGGTGAGCAATATGGTGCGATCCGTGGAGGAGCCTACCTGCGCGAAGGCGCTGGAGGTCCAGAAGACACTGGACTAGCCTTGCCTCCTGGACAAATTGTCGTAGTTGACGATCCAGAATCAAGCAGCTTCGGATACGAAGCCATTGACCCCGTACAGCGAGCCATTGGTAATCCGAACCCTGACTTCATTTTGGGTTGGAATAACAGCCTTTCTTACAAGGGTGTAAACTTGAACTTCCTTTTTGATTGGAGACAAGGTGGTGATGTTTGGAATGGAACGGCTTGGGCCTTGTCATTCTTCGGGCGATCTGAATTGACCGCTGAAACCAGACAAGAGACGCCTTTTGCTATCGATGGTGTGAAGTCTGACGGATCTCCTAACGATATCGAGATTGTCCGAGACCGTAGCTACTGGACTTCAGGTGTAGGAGGATTCGGAGATGTAGGTGAGCAATTCGTACAAGATGGTGGCTGGATCAGACTGCGGGAAGTGTCCGTGGGTTACAGCCTGCCAAGAAGTGTACTGGGAGATGGATTCATCAAAGGAGTCAGTATCAGTGCGATTGGACGTAACCTTTGGTGGGAGAGCGACTACGAGGGAATCGATCCTGAAACCAGCTTGACGGGAAATGGCAATGGTCAGGGCTTTGATTACTTCAATATGCCTTCAACCCGGTCACTCATTTTCAAAGTGTCTGTAGACCTTTAAAATCTTGAAAGATGAAAGTATTTAAGAATAAATATATTGTTCTAGTCGTCGTAGCCTTGATGTCATTCAGCTGCGAAGACTATTTGGGAGGGGACATCAACCAGGACCCTAATAAAACTGCGTTTGTACCGTTGCAAGGAACGCTAGCGCAAGTACAGATCCAGTTGTCTGACATTCAGGGAGGACAGTTCAGCCGTCTCAACTGTATGTTCACACAGCAGGTCGAGGGTGTTGCCCGTCAGTGGGAGACCTTCAACCAATACAATATTGGTTTTGCACGATTCGACTTCATTTGGGAGGATGTCTATGAGAATGTGCTTATAGAGATTAGATCAATGGAGGCGGATGCAACCGAGAATGGGTTCAACCACTACTTGGGTGTATTGAATGTACTTGAAGCTTATACCCTGCTACTGGCAACTGATGTTTGGGGTGATATGCCTTACACTGAAGCGCTACAGGGACTGGACGTACTAAGTCCTGTTTACGATAGCCAGTCAGGCGTGATCTACCCACGGGCCTACGAGTTGTTGGATAATGCACTTAGTCTCTTTGCAGGATCCCCAGGTCCTGTGACCCCTGGTTCCGAGGATGTTTACTACGGCGGAGATGTGGCAAGTTGGACAAAAGCAGTCTACGCGATCAGAGCTCGTGCGAGATTGCATGATGGAGACTATGCAGGAGCTTTGGCGGATGTACAGCAGTCCTTTGAGAGTGCGGCTGAGGAGATGTCTTTTCAGTATTCGTCGGCATCGCCTGCCGCTTGGTTCCGCTTCAATCGTGACCGCACGGGTGATCTGCAGTTCCATCCCACGATGAGAGGTATCATGGATGGCCTGAATGACTCACTACGAGTGGCGATTTTTGGGACCAACTACGAGCAGCACGAAGAGCAGCCGTATTTGATCGATGCCTACAAGGAGGAATTGATTTCTTACAGAGAAATTAAGTTCATCGAAGCCGAGACCTTGCTAAGAACAGGGGGTGCTGCGGCGGACGTCGAAGCGGCATACCTAGAGGCCATTACTGCATCTTTTGAGGAAGTGGGCCTGACGGCTGCCGATGCCGAGGCCTATGCGGCTCAGGCCATCGTCAATCCGGGTGCTGGCAGCATTGAGCTAGAGCATATCATGACACAGAAATACATCG
>JBCCXG010000181.1:0-9852 GCA_039191945.1 Bacteroidota bacterium | reverse complement strand
AGACACGCTACAATGATCGCAAAGGCCGCAAATAGCAAAAACACTCGGCTAAAGGTGCGATCATTTTCGTACTGCCTGTTGAAGTGCTGATCGAGGAAGAAGTACTCGAAGGGATTGCCTGGGAAAAGGGACAGGTATTGCTCTTCCGCCACTTTCAGCGCATCCTGATATTGACTGCTGGCCAGTTGCAGCGTGAAATATCGACCGCTATTTTCCAGCAACGGGAAGACGATAGGTGCGACCGTATTTTTCAGCGACATCTGATTGTAGTCCTGTACCACACCCACTATGGTATGGTCTTTCCCGCGGTTAGATACTTTCTTACCGATCGCGTCTTGCGGGGATTCGAAGCCCACAAATCTGACCCCACTCTCATTGAGGATCACTGATGATGTGTCATTGGTATAGGTGGGACCGTAGTTGCGACCCGCGACCATCTCAATCCCATAGGTATCAAAGTACTCGTAGTCCACACCCGCATGGTAAATGGTCTTGAACTTATCTTCCGTCTCCTCCGCTTTTTTGATACCCGTAGTCCAAAAGATTTCACTTCCCGGCACATTTGTGCTGAAGGACACATCAGCAATCTGAGCATTTCTACCCACCTCATTTTTAAAGGCTCGCAGCACCGAAACATACGAGGAATCCGAGCCAGCATACGCATCAGGACCCTTGATCACCAGTCGGTCGACCATCTCAAATCCTAAATCGACACTCTGCATATAGCGCAACTGCTGGTACACCACGATCGTACCCGCAATACAGATGACGGAAAACATGAACTGAAACACTACCAACGCCCTCCTCAGTTGATTGCCTATCCGGTCTCCTGACATCTTACCCTTCAGCACCGTAGCCGGCTGGAAAGAAGACAACACAAACGCCGGATAGAGTCCAGATATGAGTGTACCCAGTGCGAGGACACCTACGGCCAACAACCAAAAGACTGGATCGCCCAAAAAAGAGACGGACAAAAGAGAACCCGTCAACTGGTTGAAGTATTGGATCCCGCCCGCCACTATGGCGATCGCCAGCACCATAGCAATGAAGTTGAGCACAAAAGCTTCCGCCAAAAACTGATTCACCAGCTGCTTGCGAAAAGCCCCCATGGTCTTTCGGATTCCTACCTCCTTGGCCCGCTCTACGGCGCGAGCGGTAGCCAGGTTCACATAATTGATCCAGGCGATGATCAGGATGAAAACGGCAATGATCGAAAGGAAAAACACCGCATCACCATCCCCCTGCTCTTCGGGCTCAGACTCCTGTAGCAGATCAGAGTACAGGTGAATATCCGCGATGGGTTGCAGTGGGAAATCTGACCGGAAGTTGTACTTCTCAAAGTCCTCTCCGCGCTCCGCATAAAGTATCTCCGCAAACCGCTGATCATAATCCTCGATATCAACACCTGGCTCCAGCAACACGTAAGAATTGAAATCGTACCAGCCCCAGGAGGTCTCAGAATATGAGGAGCCTTCATCATCTTGAGTGAAGCTATTCAGCGTCTCGTAGGATACCAAAAAGTCAAATTTGAAGTGGGAGTTCGCAGGCACGTCCTCCACGACGCCAGTGATGGAGGCCGTGTGCTCCTGATCCACACGAAGCTGCTTACCGAGCCATGACGCCTCCTCATCACCAAAATATTTTCTCGCAGTCGACTCGGTCACGACTACACTGAAGGGATCCGTCAGGGCCGTCTCCGGATTACCCGCGATCATGGGATAAGTAAAGATTTCAAGAAATGCCGGATCGACATAGTGCATCCTATCCTCCCGAAAGACGCGATTGTCATACTCCACGACAGCCGAGAATGGATACGCGCGGGCAAAAGCCTTGACCTCCGGCATGTTTTCCTTCATAAATGGCCCGACCCGTGGTACTGCCGCCGCGCAGTCTATGTTCAGCTCGCCGTTACGATATACTTTGTATTGGATCCGATAGATGTTCTCCTGGTTGGTGTGGAACCGATCGAAGCTCCGCTCGTACGACACGTACTGGAAGATGAAAAGGCAGGCAGCCACCCCCAAGGCCAAGCCGAGGATATTGAGCCCAGAATAGACCTTGTGCCGAGAGATGTTCCGGAAGGTCATTTTGACGTAGTTCGTAAACATTGCTGTGGAATTATTTTGAGTTTTAAAAGACCTTTTTCTGTATTTCAAATCATAATTGCGCAAGGAGAGGAAGGCATCCACCATGTAAGCCCACGAGGCACGCCATCGGCCCTTGGCTTGCACCTGATCAGCGAATAACTCTTGCAGATCACCAGAAATCTCGTCAAACAAGTCCCTACCATAGATCCGCTCCAGTAGCCATGGACCCAATCTCGGCGGCTTCGGCGTGTGATCACCTGATGATGCCAAAGACTTGCTCAAAAGACAGTTGTGGTATCGTCTTCCATATGTTTTCTCGCATCGATTTGGAAGCCCGAAGACTCTCAAATCCAGCCGCCGTGACCTCAAACATGCGCTTTTGCTTGCCACCCCGCTTCTGCGTAGCCCCTCCAAAGGCAGATGACAAAAAACCCTTCTCCTCTAGACGGTACAGTGCCGAGTGCACAGCACTTATGTTGATGTTGCGATCGGAAAATTTCCCGGCCTCTGCTTTTACATTCACCGCGTAGGCCCCGCTCCCGATCGATGCGACGGTGAGCAAAATGAGCTCCTCAAATTCGCCCAGGTAGGTTCCTTTCATGGATAAGGATTTATTTTCTATGTAAATGTAAAGATTAATACGCACATCCCCTTGCGAGGTTTTTTTGAAGTGATGCGGAGAGAACACCCAGTGGTTCTTAGCCCATTGTCGTCCCGCTGTCCACTGTAGCCGCGCACGCGCATCCCCCCCTGGCCGCTGGTGACCACACCAGCAACCGCCATGCGGGCTGCCGCTGCCATCGGGTCTATTTTGTCCGGTCCGTGGCTTCGATCCCAAGGATCGATAATCGTAAGACCGACCTCACCTTGCTATCATTCACCACTTCACTGTGTGTCCCGGTCGAGGGATTGATAGCATCTGCAGGGTTTTCCTTTCCGGACTTGACCCACGCATCGCGAAAAGCGCTGGATGAGGTTCAAAGTCGCCAGGGTGGTTTTGGCAGGAAGTCGCAGGACTGGACAAGGAAAGATCCCTTGCGGGTAGGGTAGCGGGTCCGTAGGCCAGGCCCGACGCGAGGCGGCTTGTGCGGAGGGTCGGTGCGATGGACGGTGCGGCCACAAAGAGCTGGCATTTCGCCAGGCGTATTTGATTTGCTGGACATAATCCATTATCATTCCACTTGCTTTACACAACGATACCCTAACCTGACACCTATGGCTGCTCCTGCGACGATGTCTCCGGCAAGTGAGACGATCTCCTCGAAACCGCGACTCTCTTTTTGGCAAATCTGGAACATGAGCTTCGGCTTCCTTGGCATACAGTTTGGCTTTGCGCTCCAAAATGCCAACGTCAGCCGGATCTTTGAGACGCTTGGTGCCGATATCGACCAGATCCCTATCCTCTGGATCGCAGCTCCCATTACCGGACTGGTGGTGCAGCCCATCATCGGGCACATGAGCGACAAAACTTGGAATCGGCTGGGCCGACGGCGACCCTACTTTTTGGTCGGGGCCATTCTGGCGAGCAGCGCACTTCTGATCATGCCCTATTCTCCCGGGCTTTGGGTAGCTGCCGGGATGCTGTGGATCATGGACGGCTCGATCAACGTCTCCATGGAACCCTTCCGGGCATTCGTAGGTGACATGCTGCCGAGCGATCAGCGCACAGCGGGCTTCGCGATGCAAAGCTTTTTTATCGGGCTGGGCGCCGTGGTCGCTTCTGCATTGCCCTACATGATGACCAACTGGTTTGGCATCTCCAACACTGCCCCTGAAGGAATCGTCCCACCGTCCGTTCAGTTCTCGTTTATCATCGGAGCCATTGTATTTCTCGCCTCTGTGCTCTGGACGGTTTTTACGACCAAAGAGTACTCACCTGAAGAAATGCAACGATTTCAGGCAGAGGAAGCCCAACAAAAAGCAGCAGCCACAACCGTCTCGGAGGACAACCTGCCAGCGGCCACCTTCCTCAAGTATGCCTACGTCTGGATCGGTCTCGGTGGAGGATTGTTCGCGCTTATCGGCAATCAGGGCTGGGACAAGGAGCTCTACATCTTGGCCTTCATGGTTTTGGGTTATGGACTCTTGCAGCTCTTCACCGGACAGCTGACCAAGGCTGGACGCACCGACAATGGATTTGTAGAGGTGGTCAATGACCTCTTCAAGATGCCCAAAACGATGGGGCAATTGGCCATCGTGCAGTTCTTTTCGTGGTTTGCACTGTTCAGCATGTGGATCTATACCACCTCGGCAGTGACGAGCTACATCTACGGGACTTCCGACACCACCTCGAAGCTCTACAATGATGGAGCAGACTGGGTGACCGTACTCTTCGCCATTTACAATGGCATCGCCGCACTGGTGGCCTTCGGGCTGCCGATTTGGGCCAAAAAAACTTCTCGTAAGAAAGTCCACATGTATTCCCTGATAGCTGGTGGGCTCGGGCTGCTATCGATCTACTTCATTAAGGAGCCAAGTCTGCTCTGGGTTTCTATGCTGGGGATAGGCCTTGCCTGGGCAAGTATTCTCTCCATGCCTTATGCCATTCTTACCGGTGCGCTTCCCGTCCACAAGCTGGGGATCTACATGGGTATCTTCAATTTCTTCATTGTCATTCCGCAGATCACTGCCGCTAGTATTCTCGGCTTTATGGTAAGGAATTTGTTTGGTGGAGAGACCATCTACGCACTCGTCACAGGTGGCATCTCACTCATCCTGGCGGCACTATTGGTCACCCGGGTAGATGATGTGGATGAGGGAGCCTAATCGTCCAGATAGCCTTTGCTGAGCAGCGTATCGTAGATCTTGGCACAAACCCAGGCGTCGGTCGCGGCGTACCGCTGCTGCCCTTCGGTCAGCTCAGCATTTTCCCAATTGGAAGTCTGTTGGTTTTTAGATATACGCGATTCTAGGAAGATCGCGGCGAGTTTTTTGACTCCGCTGTCTTTCACCCCAATGTCTGCCGCCACATCATTGAGCTCGACAAAGCCGGCAGGTTCAAAATCATGCATCTTCTGTAGGGCTTTGATATCGTCGAGGATACTGATCCCGACCTTCAAGATATCAGGGTTAGCCATCATTCGCACCAGTGCCGGCAAAAACCCAATCACATTGAGACGTATCAAAAATGCTCGATCCAGTGTGCTCAGTTGCACTAACGCGGTGTGATGGTACTGGCCGCGTTGGAAAGTGGGCTTCTTCTCTGTATCGAAGCCGAGGTAGCGCTCACGGTTGCAGATCTTCATGCATTCCACAAAATCATCCAAAGAATCCACCAAGGTGATCTCCCCGTCAAACTTGGTCAACGGCAGCTGTAAAATACGGTCTTTGTCGATTCTGTCTGGAAACATCCTAAGCTAACTCCTTCTCCTCCATCCTCTTCTTGATCTTGATATTGGCGTAAGCGAAAAATATGGTCATCAGTGGACTGATGAGGTTGAAGAAACAATAGGGAAGATACGTAAGTGTGGCGACTCCCAGGACGTTGGAGTGGTAAGCACCGCAAGTATTCCACGGGACTAGCACCGAGGTGACAGTTCCAGAATCCTCCAGGGTACGACTCAGATTCTCCGGAGCCAGGCCCTTGTCCTTGTAGATGTCCGCGTACATCCTTCCCGGCACGACGATGGCCAGGTACTGGTCGGAAGCAGTTACGTTGAAAAATATACAGGTCCCAGCCGTGGATGTCACCAACCCTCCGTTACTTTGCACCAGACTCAATATGGCGGCAGCAATACGGCTTAAGAAACCTGCCTTCTCCATGATTCCCCCAAAAACCATCGCCGAGATGATCAGCCAAACCGTCCCTAACATACCGGCCATGCCACCTGACGTGAGCAGCTCGCTGACGATAGGGTTAGAGGTGCTGATGGCAATGTCCCCGTAAAGTGCCGTCATTAAGCCAATGTAGGTACCTCGCAGTCCTCCCTCTCCCGCCACCTCTTGCACCAGCGTAGGCTGAAAGATCACGGCAAATAGCGCACCTAGCAAGGTACCTACCAACAAAGCGGGTAAAGCCGGGACCTTGCGCACGATCATCGTCACTACCACCGCGGGCACAATGAACAACAGCGGCGTCGTATTGAACTTACCAGCAATGACCTGTAGGATCTCCTCACTGCTCGTAGTGCTCAGCCCAGTTTCCTGAGTAAATCCGATGATCAAAAACAATACTAGCGCTATCGAGATGGAAGGCACAGTCGTCAAAGTCATGTACCGGATATGAGTAAACAAGTCCGTCCCCGCCATCGCAGGCGCCAAGTTTGTCGTGTCAGATAGTGGCGAAAGCTTATCTCCAAAGTAGGCTCCGGAGAGGATAGCCCCCGCAATAAGGCCGTCTGAAATGCCCAACGCTTTGCCAATGCCGATAAGAGCAATCCCAACGGTGGCGGCAGTGGTCCACGAGCTGCCTGTCGCGATCGAAACAATAGAGCAGACAATGCACGCCGCGAATAAAAATATCGTTGGATTAAGGATCTGTAATCCATAGTAAATCATGGCTGGTACAATACCACTGAGCAGCCATGTGCCAGCCAGCGAGCCAATCAAAAGCAAGATCAGCATCGAGGTCATCGCGGAACTGATGCTTTTCACCGCTCCCTCTCTGAGTTCTCTCCATTTGAAGCCCAGGCGGACAGCAACTATGGACGCAACCGCGGCTGAGAGCACGAGTACAATTTGGTTTGACCCGTCCAGGGAGCTATCACCAAATATGAAAACGTTGATCGAAAGAAGGGTGACGAGAAAGAGGATGGGAACGAATGACTCTAATAAGGTCGGTTCGCGCTTTTCGGACATACAGGTATTTTGAAGCGAACTGAAAATTTAAGCATAAATCATCGAACAGACGTCATCGCCAGGCGCGCGAGCTCTTCACCGACCATGCTACCTACAGCCACGCCCATACCCCCTAGCCGCACGCCCATGGACACCCGATCGTTGACCTGCTGGACGACGGGCTGTTTATTATCTCCGAAGGCCATGATCCCTGACCATTGATGGGTGATCTTGTATGGACTCAAGGGCAGAATTTTTTCCTCAAGGTCCTGCTTCAGGCGCTGCAAAATGTCCGGATTGATCTCAAATGACGTCGTCGCCTCGGCTTCCTTGTCGATGTTGCGTCCCCCGCCAAAAATTAGCTTACCATAGTAGTCTCTGAAGTAGAAATAACCTTCATCATAATGAAATGTACCCTCGAATGGGAGCTCCCCCTCAGGTTCGACGACAATCACTGTCCCTCGACCCGGAACAAGGTCGACGTCCAGCAGATGCGGAGTGAATGCATTGGTGCATATGATGGCCTGCCGGCAAGCGAAAACGAGGTCTGGTGTCACAATTCGGACATGCTTGGCCTCAGCGTCGATCTCTTGTACTTCTGTTCCCGTAAGAACGACCACACCCTTCGAGGTACAGTACTGCCAGAGGTGCTTGACTAAGCGTCCGGTATCGAGCTGTCCTTCGAAGCGGTTGAAGAGTAAACCGCGAAAGCCACTAAAGCCCATGCCTCCCAAATCACTACTGCGATCCATGAAAACAGGTGCTCGGAATAGGGAAAACAGTTGTTGATTGACCTGCTCCATCTGATCCTGATAACCCGTGGCAGACTCATGCAGCAGCTCCCAGCCACCTTTGACCTGGAGGTCTATCGCCTTCGTTCCTAACCTGGCACGGGTTTTCTCCAGGCCCAGCCACCTCCGCTCAACAAGTTGCAGCATCCCATCCCAGCCGATCGCCTCCACATCAGCGAGTAGTTCCGTCAAGCTTCCAAAGCAAGCGAATCCCGCGTTGCGGGTGCTCGCCCCCGAGGGTAGTGTCCGTCGTTCCACAACCAGCACCTTCAATTCAGGATCCCTTTCGACCAGCGAAGCAGCAGCCGATAAGCCCGAAATACCTGCACCCACAACAACTACGTCATAGTACTGAAAGGACTGCTGTTCCCAAAGGCTTATCATAGCGCAAATATGCCCGATTTTTGGACCGTGAAGCTGACTCCCAATGATTACCTTACATTCGACATATGGCACTTAAGACTGTACCCAATCAAGCAAACGTTGACGAATTCATCGCAGGTGTCGTCGATGAACAGCAGCGGGAAGACTGCAAGACCCTTCTCAAGATAATGCACGATCTAACGGGCGAGACCCCGGGTATGTGGGGAACCACCATCGTAGGGTTCGGTGATTTTCATTACCGATACGCGAGTGGTCGCGAAGGAGACTGGTTTTTGACCGGTTTTTCGCCTCGTAAGCAAAACCTGAGCATTTATATCATGGAAGACATCGCATCCCTATCGGATATCACCAGCCGGCTAGGAAAACACAAGCACGGTAAGGGCTGTCTCTACGTCAAGCGACTATTAGATATCGACAGTGAGGTGCTCAAAGAACTCATTACTGTATCCATCCACCGTACTAAAGAGCGATACAAGGATGTAAACCCCTGAAAATCCGAAGGATAAGACCACGGATCGTGCAAACGTTTGTTATTGGATTAAAGTAAAAATAATGACGGGCGGCACACCAGAAATAGGTCAGTTCTCGTAATTTCGAGCGCCTAACTATGAGACGCGATTAGTGATGTCAGAATACAGCAAGTGGTACCACCCCTACAAACCCGATCCCAAGTATAAAAAGCGAGTAGCCTACTTCAGTATGGAGTTTGCGGTAGATCAGGTCTTGAAGATCTACTCAGGAGGCCTGGGCTTCTTGGCAGGCTCTCACATGCGAAGTGCCTATCGGGCAAAACAGAACCTCGTCGGTATTGGCATGCTATGGAAGTTCGGCTATTATGATCAAGCGCGAAAGTCTGACCAGTCCCTAGATGTCAATTTCACCGAGAAGAATTACAACTTCCTGGAGGATACGGGGATCACCGTGGACGTGGCTATACTGGACAACCCTCACGTGAAGGTCAAAGCCTATGTGCTGAAGCCTGAGATATTTGGAACTATACCCCTTTACCTTTTATCGACGGATCTGCCAGAGAATGATCACCTGTCACGGACCATTACCGATCGGTTATACGACGCCAATGAATTGACGCGCATCTCGCAAAGTATAGTATTGGGTATCGGAGGAGCCAAGGTAGTTGAAGCACTGGGTGGGGCTGACGTCTACCACCTGAATGAAGGACACGGATTGCCCGCCTTCTTCTATCTCAAAGACCAGGGCTTGAGCAAAGATCACTTCGCCTTTACCACCCACACCCCCGAGCGAGCTGGAAACGAAGAGCGCGATGGCAATTTTCTGAACAACATGGGCTTTTTCGGCCGAAAGCTGTCGGAGACCGAGCTCAAGGAGGTGACCGTCAACAACGGCATGCTCAGCTACACAGTAGCTGCACTACGGTTGGCCAAAATATCCAATGCCGTATCTCAGTTACATGCGGAAGTGTCTCAGGACATGTGGAAGGAGTTCGACGGCATCAGCAAAATCATTCCCATCACCAATGCCCAAAACCAGTATTTCTGGCAGGATACGACTGTACTGAAGTCGTGGGAAAAGGGGAACGTCAAGAGTTATCAAACCCGCAAAAAGGAGTTGAAGAAGGAGCTCTTTCGGGAAGTGGCCAATCAAACAGGCAAGATCTTCGATGTAGACGTGCTCACATTGGTTTGGGCCAGGCGATTTGCCGGCTACAAGCGGGCGGATTTGCTGCTCTACGATTTGGAGCGTTTCAACAACATTTTGTACAACGCCAAAGAACCCATCCAGGTCATCTGGGCAGGCAAGCCCTATCCGTTCGACTATTCCGCGATCGAGACTTT
>JBCCXG010000180.1:0-9862 GCA_039191945.1 Bacteroidota bacterium | reverse complement strand
GTGAAGTGAAGGAAGCTATCCTGGTCTGACCCTCTGGAGCAGCCGGGCATCACTCGACTGATACCGAATGGCCCTCAAAAAAGACGCGACGTGCGGCTGGGGTTGCTAAGGAAAAGTTAGTACACCCGTCCATAGTGAGATAGCCGCAGGAAAACTTGGCGCGCGTCGTTTGCTTGCTGATTCGCCTCTGCGCTATCTGATCAAAGCCGTACCAATTGCGGTCAAATGAGGGCAAAGATTACTAGAACGATAAATAGGACCACTAGCCACTCACGGAGAATTCGATAAGTCATCATGTTGATTTGGGTTGGGATTATACTTCAGTTATTTGTGAATGTAAGATGCGAAGAAAATTGGAATAATGCAAGTCGAGGCTGCTTCTAGCCCACCAAAGTACCATTTCATTCGCTTAAGTACTAACCCTGAAGGGGGCGTAAATCGTATATCTCGCTGCGTAAGCGCCTTTTTACCTTCAGACGGCTGCTTTTTGGCAAAAGCATACAGGGGTATGCCATCGAGTGGGCTGTTGGGTGCCAATGTCTACTCCGAGGCACTCGAAGCGAACGCTATGGTCACTTCACGACAATCGACAGCCGGATAGCGCGCGGCCTCCGCCACCTAATAAAATGTAGGGCTGGAGTAATGGAATGCCAAGCCACGAAACAGAGACACTTTGCTCGATCTGTGGTATGCATGGACACAGAGGTAAAATGGATGCAAACTCATTCAATAGCCTCAGCGTCCTCTTCGAGTGACTCTGATGAGGGAAAAATCTATGAAACGCTGATGAACTAGCACGAGCAGCTCTGAGCAACAGCCATGGATGTCGCGAGTTCGCCAAACAAATCGCGCGACTCCTATATGAGTGAATTGTGCTCCAGGCAGTTATACCTGAAGGTACGATCAAATTCAGAGAAATGGTAAGGCAGGATACCCTTGGACGACCTAAATATAACCGTAAGAATAAGCGCCAATTAACCAGCTGGAACGAAGTGCCAGACCACGTTTTCGATGTCGCCCAACAAAAAAAGCGGCTGAGCCGCTTCTTGAAATCTTTAGGATTTCTAAATCCTTAGTTTGCAGTGAACTCCATGTTCCACTCCGAATCGAAGACGCCGTCAGTTCTTCCAGAAGGATCGGGAATGGTGAATCGTACAATCAAAGAAGACTCAGTCACTTGCACGATAGATACTGTGACACCGTCGTTTCTCGTGAAGGTATTGACTTCGCTAGACCCTGCACCCGCGAAATCCCATGTGCCGTTGCTGGGCCAAACGGTTTGTGCGTCTGGCTCATCGGAAGAGTAGCCGGTCGCATTAAAGTTTCCTCCCCAAATGTCATCCGTGCCTGCCGAAGCGCCAGAAAAACTGACCGTAAAATCGGTACCCCAAGTATCATTCCTTGGCGTATTGTCAAATGTCACCGAAGCAATTTGCCAACTGCCATTCAGTAGATCCGCTTGTGCTCCACCCGGAGATTGCGGCCCATCTCCGCCACCATCACCTCCACATGACGCGAAAATCAGGAGCGCCATGAAACTGAGGGCAGAAATCGTGTTAATAAAATATTTCATGATTCTGTGTTGTTGTTGTGAAATAAGTTTTCAAGTTAAAAGTAGGATAATTTTCTCACTATTGCTTGCATTGGCCTTTGCGCCGATTATAGAAAGTCCTTCACTTGCAGTATTTGGTTGGTGAAGGCGTATTCATAACGCTGATTTGACGCGATTATGATGTTTTTATTCCCTTTTATCGACAACATTTCTTGTTCATACCATTTGATCCCCTCATCATCGAGATTGGAGGTGGGCTCGTCCAAAAAAAGACACGAAGCCTCGGTGTAAAAGGCCAAGATCAGCTTCAATCGTTGTTTCATGCCACTGGAGAACTCATGAATGTACTTACGCTCCGACCCGGTCAGTTGAGCCCGTTCGAGCATTTCTGCTCGGGCTGCGGTGGGCGCTCGAAACTGGAAATGAAAATCCAACATTTCTCCAAGGGTAAACTCCTCGATCACCTCTTGATAGGGGGCCACGAAACTGAATCGAAGGACCGCATCTTCCTCGATCACGTCCTTTCCCTCGATGGAGTATTTCACTTTGCCCTGGGTCGGGCTGGTGTAGCCTGCCAGGATCTTCAGTAGTGTACTTTTACCCGAGCCGTTAGGCCCGCAAATGGCCCAGCAGGTGTTGTGCTCGAACCGGTGATTGAGCTTTTTGAAAATAAACCTGCGCCGGTACCGCTTACCGACATTTTCTGCTACGATCTCCAAGCGCTACTCCACACCTTTCATGATTCCCAGTTCGGAATCCTGGATGAATTGTACAATCACGTCCCGATCCTCGGACTGAGGCGACTCCTTAAGCAGGCGCTTGATCGCGCGAGAAGTATTCACGTCACTCAGATAGATCGCCCGATAGATTTCTTGTATTTCGTTCATCCTTTCGGTTGTAAATCCACGACGCTTCAGCCCGATGGCATTGATGCCGCTGTAGCCAAGCGGTTCCCTGGCGGCGGATACGTAGGGCGGCACGTCTTTTCTCACCAGTGAGCCTCCTGCAATCATGGCGTGCTCTCCGATCCTTACAAACTGACGAATCGCAGACATACCACCGATGACGGCGTGGTCACCAATTTCAACGTGACCAGCCACCTGTACCGTGTTAGAAAGTATGCATCGATCACCCAAGATGCAATCATGGGCGATATGCACATAATTCATGAGCAGACAGTGGGCGCCGATGATCGTGTGACCCAGTTGCTGAGTCCCTCTTGAGATCGTCACAAACTCTCGAATGGATGTATGGTCTCCTACGATGGTGAGGGTCTTCTCTCCATCGAATTTCATGTCTTGGGGCACGGCAGAAACCTGTGCTCCAGCGTAGATTTTGCAGTGCTTACCGATGCGTGCACCCTCCCAGATACATGCCTGGGGCCCGATCCATGTCCCGTCGTCGATCTCTACGTCCTTGTCAATGTAAGCGAATGGTTCGATGATGACGTTCGAGCCGATCTTGGCTTCTGGGTGGATGTAAGCCTCCGGTTTAGTCATTTGTGTGCTGGGCATATACATATTAGAGCCATTGTGATGAATAATCGTTGGAAAGGTCCATCAAATTTTGGGACCCACCGGTGGGTATCGATACGTGGTAGAAGCCCCATGTCAGGCGTCTTTTTTTACCAAAACGGCGGTCATCGTGCCCTCGCAAACGAGTTGTCCTCCGACATACGCCGTACCTTTCATTTTCACAAATCCCCGTCGAATGGGGGCAAGCAGGTCACACTGCATGACGAGTGTATCCCCAGGGCCTACCATCTTGCGAAACTTGAAGTTTTCAATTCCCAAAAAGTAGGTCCAGTAGTTTTCTGGGTCGGGCACCGAGTTGAGAGCCAGGATGCCGCCTACCTGAGCAACCGCTTCCACTTGCAATACGCCAGGCATCACGGGATTGCCAGGGAAGTGGCCTTGGAAAAAGGGCTCGTTGAGGGTCACATTCTTGATTCCCGCCACCTTATCCTCATCGAGATGGAAGATGCGATCGATCAGTAGAAACGGGTAGCGGTGGGGAAGCCGCTGCTGTATATCCCCAATCTCCATGACTGAAGGCAGCTTGGGATCGTAGTGCGGTATGTTGCTCCCGTTGCCTTCGGTCATCATCTTTTTTAGCTTTTTGGCAAAAGCGATATTGGCAGCGTGACCCGGTCGTGCAGCGAGGATTTGTGCTTTCAAGGGCCTGCCTACCAGCGCGAGATCCCCCACAACATCCAGTAGCTTGTGTCGTGCGGGCTCGTTTTTGAATCGTAGCTTCACATTGTTCAGGATGCCCTCTTTCTTTACTTCTACCTTCTTCTTCTTGAGCAGCTCGGCCAGGTAGTCGAGCTCACCCTCTTGTACCATGCGGTCGACAATCACGATGGCATTGTCCAAGTCCCCTCCTTTGATGAGGTTGTTTTTGTAGAGCTCCTCGATCTCGTGCAGGAAGCAGAAGGTTCTGGCTGCCGAGATCTGCTTGTGAAAGTCTTCAATATCGTTCAAGGAGGCGTGCTGGCTTCCCAAGACGGGTGACTTGTAGTCCACCATGACAGTGACGCGATAGTCATCCAAAGGCAAGGCGGCCAACTCTACATCGCGATCCTTTTCCTGATAGAAGACACTCTCCGGCACCTCGAAGAAGTTGCGCTGGGCGTTTTGCTGCTCCAGGCCCACCTGCTGGATCGCTTCGATGAATTTTTCTGAGCTCCCGTCCAAGATGGGGGGCTCCGGACCGTCCAATTTCACGAGGACGTTGTCGATCTCCAGGCCGACCAGAGCGGCAAGGGTGTGCTCCACGGTATTGACCCGTCCGCCATTTTGCTCAATGGAGGTGCCTCGTGAGAGATCGACTACATAGTCTACGTCGGCGTCAATGGTCGGCGTGGACTCCAAGTCTGTTCGTTGAAACTTGATGCCGTGATTGGGCTTGGCAGGCACGAACGTCATATTGCACACGACGCCAGTATGCAGGCCAACGCCTGATACGGTGATTTCTTCCTTGATGGTGTGCTGCTGTAACTTCATGGATGGATAGTGACCATAGCGGGCGGTTGCGGTGCTTGTTGCTCTAGTGTGATTCTTATGGGCGCCAAATTTAGAGTTTTTTACATAAGTTCCGCGATTGGATACAAATGTCGGCTGGTATACCCTACCAGGGCGAGGCAATTTGCTTGGGCCAGCAGCAATAGTGCTTCTTCACAATTTTGCTCATGGCTTTAATATTGGGTAAATCTGTGGCATTGGCCACATCCAGGACCCTTCCATCCTTCATGAGTACGCTGATGCTTTCGTCGGATGCGATATAAGCCGAATTGGTCACCTTGCCCTTCTTGACGAAGTACCTTGCCTCCTTCTCCGAGAGCCCCATTTGTTGGCTTACGCGTTCTGTCAATTGCTTTACTTGCTCAGGCTCGATCTTCTCGTTGGTCAGTCGCACCTGAAACAGCTTCCGGTCGATGAGCATGCTGCTGAGTGTCTTTAGCACCTTGTCGTCATGTTGTGCCCAAAACTTGAGGGAACCCCAGATGTCTGTATCGTCCATCAGCATGAAGATGTCCAAAATATTGGGGTCTTCCTCGAAGTCTTGCAGACCAATGTCCCGCTCCAGGAAGAGTTGTAAGGCAGGAGTGGCACTCACTGCTTTGCCCTGCTGTGTGAGTTCCTTTGCTCGCTTGATCAGCTCGATGAGCATGCGCTCAGCACTGATGGCTGTTTTATGGAGATAGACCTGCCAGTACATGAGGCGTCTGGCGCTTAGGAAGTTTTCCAGGCTGTAGATGGCTTTTTCCTCCACCACCAGTTCATCCTTGTGGAGGTTGAGCATTTTGATGATCCGCTCTGCGCCGATCGTCCCTTCGTGCACGCCGGTGAAGAAGCGGTCCCGCTGCAGGTAGTCCAGCCGATCCATATCGAGTTGACTGGAGACCAGTTGGTGCAGAAACTTCCGCGGGTAGCGACCTTCAAAGACCTGGATCGCCATCTGCAGCCGGCCTTGAAACTGTTCATTGAGGCGTTTGAGGGTCCAGAGTGTGATCTGCTCGTGCCGGACCCCTTTGAAGAGGCTAAATTCCAGGGTGTGCGAAAAGGGCCCGTGCCCGATGTCGTGCAGGAGTATCGCGATGATGGCCGCCTCATACTCTGCATCGAAGATCATGTGCCCCTTGCTGCGCAGCGATTCCAGGGCCTTGCTCATAAGATGCATGGCGCCCAGTGCGTGATGAAACCGGGTGTGCAGCGCTCCAGGGTAGACAAAGTCGGTCAGCCCAAGCTGTTTGATCCTGCGCAGTCGCTGGAAAAAGGGATGTTCGATGATGTCAAAGACCAGGTCGCTTTGGATGTTGATGATACCATAGACGGGGTCGTTGAGGATTTTTTTCTTATTCAAAGGTGCGGGTGTCAGCTGATAAAATTAGGAATAAATGTTGTCTGAGACGTTTGAAAATTTGGGGCGCCCCATCGCGCAAGCCCTTGCGGCATAGCCCTGCGCTACCCTGTAGTAGAGATTACGATTTCTTCCTCTTTATACCTCATTCTGGCCTCTCTCACTTCAGGGCCAAGCGGGGCAGCCGCTGCCTCCCGCAAGCCCTCTCTCAGTTGATAAGTTGATTCTCGCCGTCATCCAGACCAGAGCGTAGTGGCGGGAAGGATCTCTTGACGGCGGAATTGAGGAGTTGATAAGTTGAAGAGTTGAGTTTTTGTGTTTATCGGTTGATAAGTGACACAAAAAAAATTGGTGGTTCGGTATGTTCCAAAGGGCATGCCGAACATAGAATGAAGGTGGATCTGTGATCCGCATACATCGCCGGGATAAGTTCAAAGGGGCAGAAGGGGAACGCTCGCGCCACTTTACCGCTCCCAATCCTTGCACGACTGTCAGAAGCCGGTGGAGACACCGGCTTGGCGATAGGTGTAGGAGATGAGACATTCTGACTTTTTCATGCGTTCATTCCTATGAGCAGTTGAGATAACGTGTATTGCGAGACAGTGATCGCAGACCATTCCATTGATCAATACTCAAAAAAACTACAGTCAGGAAACCTCTATAAACTCAACAACCTATCCACTCACCGCATCACGCATCAACTCTTCAACTTCCTCAACTTTTCAACTAAAAAAGCGGCAGGGATAGTAACGGCATCGGCGGGGCCGCCGGGGAACCCAGAAATGGGAATGACCAAAGACTGTGCGATGGTGCTGGGGATCCCGGCACTGCGGCCGGGAGCGGGGAGCCTGATACAGTGGATAGCCCGGTGCTGACATGTCGATGGGGAAGATTAAGCCTTTAGGCCAATCGATTCCGACATCGTCAGTAGCCGCCAAATTCCGTTAAAACAAAAGAAAGTTTCACTTTGACGCAATTCATCCTATGTTGCAGCGCGTTGGAACGGTAGGAACACGGATTGCATTACATATATACATAAAGCAATAGTCGATTGATGAAATACAAGATACTCTGGGCAGACGACGAGATCGAACTGTTGAAGCCACACATTCTTTTTCTTAATAATAAAGGCTACGATGTGGTCCCCGTCCTGAGTGGTGCGGACGCGCTGGAGCAAATCGATCACAACACGTTTGACGCAGTCTTTTTGGATGAAAACATGCCCGGCATGACGGGACTGGAGACGCTCAACTACATCAAGTCGACGCATCCCAACATCCCCGTGATCATGATCACCAAGAGTGAAGAAGAGTACATCATGGACGAGGCGATCGGGTCAAAAATCGCGGACTACCTGATCAAGCCGCTCAACCCCAACCAGATCCTGCTTTCGATCAAAAAGATCCTCGACAACCAGCGCATCATCTCCGAGAAGACGAACCTCAACTATCAGCAGGAGTTTCGCAACCTCAGCATGGAGCTCAATGATGTGAACGACCATGCCACATGGGCGGAGCTGTACAAGAAGCTGGTGTATTGGGAGCTGGCCATCGACAACACCGATGACAAAAGCATGAACGAAGTCTTCCAGATGCAGAAGAACGAGGCCAATGCCAACTTCAGCCGCTTCATAGAGGACGAATATGTGTCCTGGCTCAATGATGCGGAGAGTGACCGACCCGTGCTGTCGCATCAGGTCTTACAGAAGTGGGTGTTCCCGGAGATCCGAGAAGATGAGTCGCTGTTCCTGATCGTCATCGACAACTTGCGTCAGGACCAGTGGGAGGTGATGGAGCCTGAAATTTCAAAGATCTTCGAAGTAGAAGATCGTCGCCAATACTATTCGATTTTACCCACAACCACGGCCTACGCACGGAATGCCTTGTTTGGCGGCTTGATGCCGGCTGATATTGCCAAGCGCCATCCGGACCTGTGGGTCGGTGAGGACTCGGAAGATGCCAAAAACATGAAGGAAAAGGAGCTGTTGGGCCGTAACCTGCGCAAGGAGCACCTTGACATCAAATACAGCTACCACAAGATCATCCATGCCAACGACGGTAAGCAACTGACGGAAACCATCCCCAATCTGCTGTCCAACCAACTCAATGCCATCGTTTACAACTTCGTCGATATGCTGTCGCACGCCCGTACGGACATGCAGATGATCCGGCAGCTAGCACCGGACGAGTCGGCGTATCGCTCGCTGACCTATTCATGGTTTACCCATTCCTCACTGCTAGACACGCTAAAGGTACTGGCGGAAAAGGGGGTGCGGGTGATGGTCACCACAGATCATGGAACGATCCGGGTCAAACGGGCAGAGAAGATCGTCGGGGACCGCAATACGAATACTAATCTGCGCTACAAAGCAGGTCGCAATCTCGCTTTTGATGAGGATGCGGTCTACGCATCTCGCAATCCTTCTGAGCTGCGACTGCCCAAGGTCAACGTGAGTACGGCATTCGCTTTTGCAGCAGAAGACTACTTTTTTGCCTACCCCAATAACTACAACTACTACGTCAACTATTACAAGGATACTTTCCAGCACGGAGGTATTAGTTTAGAGGAGATGATCATTCCGTTCATTTCCCTGACGCCTAAGTAGATGGATGACTACACCTTTCATCTGGACGATATCGGCAGGGTCGCCCAGGAGCTTATGGATCGCTATGGGGACCATGAGGTTTGGGCTTTCTACGGTGAGATGGGAGCGGGAAAGACGACCTTGATCAAGCAGCTGGGTATCGTATTGGGTGTGAAGGATGTGATGAGCTCACCGTCTTTTGCCATTATCAATCAGTATGCAACGGTCGGAGAGCAGATCGTTCACCATTTTGATTTCTATCGGATGAAAGATGAGAGTGAGGCGCTTGATCTAGGGATCGAGGACTATTTCTACTCAGGAGATCATTGCTTTATCGAATGGCCAGAACGGATCCTGGGGCTTCTTCCTGAAAAACACCTCAAAATAAATATTAACTTAGTCGACGAATTCACTCGTAGTGTAAGTTTGGAATTGCCATAAGCGTGGAGAAACTTGGTTCCGACATTGCGGAGATCGTCCGCGAAACTGCCCTGGCCCCTCAGGAATCACCTCTTAAGATCAAGAAGGAATCAAAGTCCGTGGTCGTTTCTGTGCCTAAAGCGACGCGGTTTCAAGAGAGTCGGGTGGCGCTGAAGCCTGATTCGGTTGGTGTCCTTGTCAACAATGGACTGGAGGTTCACGTCGAGGCGGGCGCTGGCAAGTTGGCTAACTTCAAAGATGAGGACTACAGCGAGGCCGGCGCTAAAATTGTCTACGATCGCAAAGAACTCTTTCAGGGGCATATGATCTTAAAGGTGGCGCCACCGTCGCTAGAGGAGATCGAGATGATGTCCCCGGGCGCTGTATTGATCTCCGCCTTTCAGACAGGCAAGCAATCCATCAATTACCTCCAGGCCCTGGCCAAACGTCGCATCACTGCTATCGGCTATGAATTCATCGAAGACAAGGTCGGTGGTTTGCCCCTGGTGCGCGCTATGAGCGAGATCGCGGGCAGTTCGGTTATGCTTATCGCTGCGGAGTACTTGAGCAGCACGCAAAGCGGTCGAGGGATCATTTTGGGAGGAATCACCGGTGTGCCTCCCACGCGGGTGGTGATACTAGGCGCAGGAACGGTAGCGGAGTATGCGGCCCGAGCTGGATTGGGACTGGGGGCCGACATACAGGTTTTTGACAATCACATCTACAAGCTGAGGCGCCTCAAGCACGCGGTGGGCCGCCAGGTCCACACCGGCACGCTCTATCATGCCACTTTAGACAAAGCACTGTTGGAGGCAGATGTGCTGATCGGGGCCATCCGAGCGGAGAAGGGGATCAATTTGCAGGTGGTCAGCGAGGAAATGGTCTCTCGGATGAAGCCAGGCAGCGTGATTGTGGACGTCAGCATTGATCAAGGAGGATGCGTG
>JBCCXG010000179.1:0-9878 GCA_039191945.1 Bacteroidota bacterium | reverse complement strand
TCATTGGGGCTCTTGGCAATACTGATCCCCATGAAATTATTGGCCTGATAGACGTCCTCCTCTGCCGCCAGCCGCACAAAGGTGTGAAACTGTCGCTGACCTTGTACCCCAAAACGACCGATCACTAGATCCAACGCCAAGCTACTGCCCTCATAGATCTTGACTCTTGTACCCGTCGAATCTACCGCATAGTCCTTCCACTGATCCGCTGACCTGGCCACCAAACGCGAGGGTACCGCACCTTCTAGCGTGGTCATCAAACTCTTCACCGCGCTCGCCATTGCAGGCTTTACTTTATCCCCCAGCGCTACTTCCCAGGAGAAGTCACCAGTCTTCGTCACTACGGTCTCTTCCGTGCTGGTCAGCACCTCCACCTTCGTCACCTTCGCGGTATCAATGTCGACCAACACATCGCGAAAGGACTTGCTTCGACTTTTCTCACCGGTCATGGTCATGATCAGATAGATCACCACCAGCACTGCCAAAGCAGCAAGAAGCTTGATTGTTGTATTTCCTTTCATTGCCATTTAGGTTTTAAGCGTAGTTACCTTGTGTCCACTTTTGACGTTGCCTGTTTTTCGCCTGGCGCCGCACGAATGCATAAACCAGAATCAAAAGAATCGGCGCAAAGACATTGCCATACTTCAACAGATTCTTAGTGGAGTCTTCCACACTTTCGAGCGGCCGGGTCGTGACCGCCTTGGTTCGGAGATCGATCAGACCCGTATCGTCAGACATAAAGTCGATCGCATTACTGGCAAAGTTCACGTTGTCAGGATTGAGTTGCTGCGCTTGCTGCCCTTCTCCGTTGACAATAAAGACATCGTTGCCAATGACGGTCAGCTTGCCACCGCCGGGTCCGATGTTCTCCACCACTGCTGCCAGCATCTGCTGAGGAGAGGGGAAATCCGTTTCCCGCCATTCTTTTTGAATATCCACGTAAGACGGAGGTCGCACCACGCCCGATCGATCCGAGGTAAACAGCAAAGGCGTCACCGTAGTCGTCGTGTCCAGACTGTTGGGAGAAAAACCGTTGACAAAGGGTAGGATGATTCCTTCCAATCCACCCGTAATCGGATGATCTGCAAAATTCGCAACCCGAGGAAAGTATGGAAAGTTGACCTGACTGTTGATCGTAAAGAATCCCTGCCGCTGCTGTACCGTGACTGACGCACAATTGGGGTCAATCACGAACTCACCCCCATAGGACAAGCCCTTCGATCCCACCCAACTTCTGATCCCAATATCCGGGGCAACCCCCAGCTGAGATTGTTGCAAGTCGCCAGCGACGCTGGAATGCGCCAAAAAGATAGCACCTCCTTGATCCAGGTAGCGGTCGAGCTTCGCGAACTCAAAAGCCGGTATGGTATCCTTTGGCCCTATCCAAATCAGACTTCTATAATAAACCGGAACCGTGGAGGTATCCCGGATATTGAAGGGTTCAATATCGTAGAGCACCGAAAGCTGCTGGGCCATTTGCCCCAAACCATTCAGCGAAGCTTCGCCGTAGCCTGAGATCACTCCTACCTTCGGTTTGTCCAGGATCGAGATCTTCTTGATCGCCGTGGTCAAGTCGTACTCCATCGCGCCTTCCGGCTGGATGAGAGGGATCACCTCGGTCTGCTCTCCGGACTTCATCACCACCCCCAAAAAGGCCTGCAGCTGCTGGCGTTGATCATTTTCGATCACGTTAATCGAGATCGGCGCCACGCCGTTTTGCATCGCCTCCTGCTTGAGCTCGTCACTCTCATTGGGGTTGATAAATTCGAAGACCAGGTTGCCGCCCGATAAGTTTTCGTATTCGATCAGCATATCGCGGAGATCGTTGCGTACGTAGGCCAACTGCGCAGGAAGCTCCTCCGTGAAGTAAGCCTGTACAGTGATCACTTCATTCAAGTCCGCCAATACGTCCTCGGTCGCCTTGCTTAAGGTATAGCGTTGATCTTCCGTAAAGTCTAGTCTGAAATACAATCCTCTGGAGATCAGATTGGCCACAACTACGATGGCAATCACGATCAACAATTGTGTCAATATGGTAGTCTGCTTCATCGTTTCAGATCTTTAAGATTGCCAATTTCTTTTAGAGAGCATTGTCTGTGCGAAGAGCAGTCCCAGGGCGATGATGGACAGGAAGTAAATAATGTCCCGGCTATCAATCACTCCCCTGCTCATAGAATCGAAATGCGTCCGGATACTCAAGTAGTTGAAGAGGTCACCCATGAAGCCGGTCAGGGCTCCACCGATCGCATCGAATAGAAAGTGAAAAAATACGGAGATCAGCAGCGCCAGCAGTATCGCCACAATCTGGTTCTGCGTCATGCTACTGGCAAACAAACCAATACTGATGTAGGCCGCCGAAAGCATGATCAAGGCTAAGTAGCCACCGATGACCGCCCCATCGTCTATATTACCCAACTGACTGATCGTGATGTAGTACGGCAAAGTGCAGGCCAGCGCCACCAGAACCAAAATCAGACACGCCAGGAACTTACCCATGACAATTTGCCAATCTGAGACGGCTTTGGTAATCAGCAGTTCAATGGTCCCCGCACGATTCTCCTCCGCAATCATCCGCATAGTGATCGCGGGAATGAAGAAAAACAGCGACCAAAAAGCCACCCCGAAGAATGTGCCAAGACTGGCTTGCTGACTGACGAAGATGTTCGTCGTCACCAGCCACGTGAAAATCCCACTCAGCCCAAGAAATAAAATGATCATCACATAGGCGATGAGGGAATCAAAAAAGGCGGACAACTCGCGCTTTGTTATTATCCAGGTCTTTTTCATTGCTTCTTCGATTAATTGGTCAAGTCTCTAAATACGTCTTCCAATCGGGTTTCAATACCCGTCATTTCCAACAGGTACCACTTTTTCGACACACAAAGGTCGAATATGGCCTTGCGGGAGCTGCTATCCGGTTTACTCTGCACCGTAAAGAACCCTTCCTTCTCCTCTACTGCATTCACCGTCTCCACCGTCGCCAATCCCAGGAGTGCCTTCTGTACCTCCTCCGCGGGTGCCTCGAGGCTCACGGTGAGCAATTCTTGTCCTTGCGCCTGTTGTCTGAGCGTATCCGATGATCCATCAGCGACGATGCGGCCCCGATTGATAATGAGGATCCGGTCACAGGTGGCTTCCACCTCTGAGAGAATGTGTGAACTCAAAATCACCGTCTTCTGCTTCCCCAGCTCTTTGATCAGCTTGCGGATCTCCACAATCTGGTTAGGGTCAAGTCCAGTGGTTGGCTCATCCAGGATCAGGATCTCGGGGTCGTGAATCATGGCCTGCGCCAATCCAACCCGCTGCCGGTAGCCCTTGGACAGTTCATTGATATTCTTGTGCTTTTCTCGATCCAAACCGCACTTTTCAATCATTTCCCCAATTCGACCGGGAATGAGGGACTTTTCTACCCCCTGGATCTCGGCACTGAACCTCAAATAATCAATGATTGGCATATCGGTATACAGCGGATTGTTTTCCGGCAGATAACCGATTTTCTTCTTGATTGACTCTTGATCCTTATGAATGGACAACTCATCGAGGCGGATATCACCAGCAGAGGGCGCCATGAAGCAGGTGATCATTTTCATGGTCGTACTTTTCCCGGCCCCGTTAGGGCCTAGAAATCCAACAACCTCTCCGGTTTTTACCTCGAATGATATGTCATTGACTGCTTTTTGCTCACCGTATTTCTTGGTAAGGCTTTGTACAATGATTGATGACATGACTCAATTCTGGATTATGTTGCAAAACGATTGATCAATAGACATTTGCAAATCGACCGCAATATTACTTGGGGCGTTAAAAAATTTCAAGTCCATGGGATTGTTAAATATGGTTAAGACCTCCACAGCGTCCTTAAACTCGGAAGAAATACTCATCTTTTCCCACATTCTAGACGATCTGACTCGAACCAGCAATAGCTAACCCCCGTTCACAAAACTGAAACAAAGACGCTAGATGACACCACAGTTCTTTCGAAAGATCTCAGACGCACACAATCAACCGAAGACGCTTCCCGGTGAGGAAGAGATCGATGACTTTATCGTCAAACTCCTCCAGTTTCTCTTCCCTGAACTCAATAGGGTACGTTTGGTCCATGAGGACAACATTCGGGATCAGTACCGAGGCATCCAGCTCGACTTTGAGCAACTGCTCGAGAAGACCAAAGCCTGCCGGCAGGAAGGTCTGGAGTCCATCTGCCAGTCATTTTTTCGACAGTTGGAGGGGGTGTATGACGAGTGTCTGGAGGATGCAGAAGCCATTCTCAACGGAGATCCGGCCGCCTACGATCTCAAGGAGGTGATCCGGACCTACCCAGGCTTTTTTGCCATCGCGATCTACCGCATTGCCCATGTCATGCTGCAACTGGACATTCCCTATCTGCCTAGGATCTTTACCGAGTATGCCCATGCGCGAACTGGCATTGACATCCACCCCGGTGCCCGGATCGGTCATCGGTTTTGCATCGACCACGGTACCGGTGTGGTGATTGGTGAAACCACGATCATCGGTCACGACGTGAAAATCTACCAAGGCGTCACCTTAGGGGCCCTCAGTGTCGATAAGCAATTGGCTAAGGTCAAGCGGCATCCGACCATCGAAGATAATGTCGTCATCTACTCTGGTGCCACAATCCTCGGAGGAGAAACAGTCATCGGCCAAAACAGCATCATCGGGGGCAACGTCTGGCTGACCAAAAGCGTCGGGCCCAACTCACGGGTCTATTACCAATCACAAGATCAGCAAACCATCAAAGCAGCCAACTTCTAGTCCATGGATCATCTTGCTCAAAATATCGGCCAACTCATTGGCAATACACCCCTCGTCCGTATCCAATTACCTGAGATACCCAGTCACGTCATGGTCTATGGTAAATTGGAGGGTAATAATCCCGGAGGCAGTGTCAAAGATCGCCCCGCTTACAATATGATCCAGCAGGCCTTGGAGCGCGGGGACATCAACCCGCAGAGCAAGTTGGTCGAGGCGACCAGCGGCAATACAGGAATTGCACTCGCCATGGTAGCGGCGTCTTTCAAGCTTGACATTACCCTGATCATGCCGGAGAACTCTACCCAAGAGCGGATCGATACCATGCGCGCCTATGGCGCAAAGGTCATCTTGACTCCTTCGGAGGGCACGATTGAGTACTCCAGAACCGTCGCTGAAGAGATGGTGGAGAAAGAAGGCTACTTCATGTTGGACCAGTTTGGCAATCCCGACAACTATCTTGCCCACTACAAAACCACCTCCCCAGAGATCTGGAGAGACACAGAGGGCAAGATCACCCACTTTGTGGCTAGCATGGGCACTACTGGTACCATCATGGGCAACTCGCGCTATCTCAAGGAGCAAAACCCCAACGTCCGGATCGTAGGCGTACAGCCCGAAGAGGGCTCTCAGATCCCCGGCATCCGCAAATGGTCACCTGAGTTTCTACCCAAGATCTTTGAATCCGACCGGGTAGATGAGATCCTCTATGTAAACCGGGACCAGGCGATCGAGATGACCCGACGGATGGCCAAAGAAGCCGGGGTATTTGCAGGGATGAGCAGCGGAGGCGTCCAGCATGCCGTTGTGCAGCTGGCGCAAAAGCTCAAAGAACCTGCCGTAGTCGTATCGATTGTTTGTGATCGTGGCGACCGGTACCTCAGCTCCGACTTGTTCGGCAGCCAGGCATGACCGGGCAATTCTCCACTGCTTATTGACTTATCGAGACTCGGACGCGTATTTTTACGCCAGCATGGAAAAGACAGAGCAGAAAATTGAGAATATCGAGCTGCAATTCCTCCAACTCGAGGACTATGCCGAACTCAAGCAAGTGATGATCACCAGCTACCCTACGATCGTCGACAACTATTGGGAAAAGAAGCACATCCGCAAACTGCTCAACATCTTCCCCGAAGGTCAAGTGGTCATTAAGGTCAATGGCGAGATTGCCGGCGGGGCCTTATCCTTCATTACCAACGAAGAGCGGCTGTACAAACGGGGGCACACCTATCAAAAGATCACGGATGACTACACCTTCAGCTCTCATGATATCAATGGCGACGTCCTTTACGGCATTGACTTATTCATTAAGCCTGAGTTTCGCGGCCTCAGACTCGGTCGACGGTTGTACGATTACCGCAAAGATCTGTGTGAGAAGCTCAACCTCAAGGCCATCATGTTTGGCGGGCGCATTCCCTACTACCACAAATACGCCAAGGACATGACGCCGAAGGAGTACATCCAAAACGTCAAACTCAAAGAAATCCACGATCCCGTCCTCAACTTTCAGCTTTCCAATGATTTCCATATCGCCAAAGTCCTGAGAAACTATCTCCCCGACGACGAAGACTCTGGCAACTATGCGGTATTGCTGGAGTGGCGCAACATTTACTTCGAGGAGCCCGAAGAAGAATCCGAAACGACCGTTAATACGACCAAGTCAGTCGTCAGGCTCGGCCTCGTCCAATGGCAAATGCGATTGTACAAGGACATGGATGGGCTCATGGATCAAGTCAATTACTTCCTTAATACCGTCTCCAGCTATCGATGTGACTTCTGCGTCTTCCCAGAGTTTTTCAATGCCCCATTGATGGCAGATTACAACGAGTTGGATGAGCCCGATGCCATTCGTAAGCTGGCCGAGTACACGGAGCCGATCAAGAACCGGCTCGCCGAGCTGGCGATCTCTTACAACATCAACATCATCACGGGAAGTATGCCCGAAGTCGTAGACGGCCTGCTGTACAACGTTGGATTCCTATGCCATCGCGAAGGAAGGGTCGATAAGTACGTCAAAATCCACCCAACGCCCGACGAGGTCAAAGTCTGGGGTATGCAGGGAGGGAATGAGATCCGCACGTTTGATACAGACTGCGGCCGGGTGGGGATTCTGATCTGTTACGACGTGGAGTTTCCTGAGCTGAGCAGGCTACTGGCCGAGGAAGGTATGGACATCCTATTTGTCCCCTTTCTTACCGACACCCAAAACGGCTATGCCCGAGTCCGCAACTGCTCCCAGGCCCGGGCCATCGAAAACGAGTGCTATGTCGCCATCGCCGGAAGCGTGGGCAATATACCCAAGGTCCACAACATGGACATTCAGTTTGCCCAGTCCACCGTTTTCACACCTTGCGATTTTGCTTTCCCGACGAACGGCATCAAAGCAGAAGCCACACCTAACACGGAAATGATCCTGGTCGTCGACGCAGACATCAATCTGCTGCGCGAGCTCAACAACCACGGCAGTGTGCGCAATCTCAATGATCGCCGCAAAGACCTATATAAGGTCGAACTGATCAAACGCTGATCTCGTCCCAGATCTGTTGCCATTCCTCCTCCAGACTTCCGCGATAGGATGGTTTGCCTGCCCGTCGGTACCAATAGTCCGCATTCCACTGATCGCCCTCTTTGCGGTGCAGGTAAGCATGAATCCATGCCGCCTTTTGGTCCGGCAAGTCCTGCACCATGTCGTGCGCACCTTCCCAATCCCCCTCCTGATCCGCCCTGAGCGCTTTTTGATAAATATCTAACTGTGTATGCGCCATACTGTAATTTTATTGAAATAAAAAAGTTTTCCGAGTGTTCGGGAGACATCCATTCCTCAACCTTCCGAATCCGAGGGTCATTTATCGATGCCTTTCACCAAAAATCGACAAAACGGTCCCACTCATCTATTATCACCCCTCGACTCTTGGGAACCAATATACCTTCGAACCATACAGCAGCATAGACAAATAGACAACTTAAACGAACTGAAGAGTATGAACACATTGAAGACAGAGATAGCGACCATAGGATTTTCACCATTCAACAAAGCCTTGGAAGCCCTCGACGTGCATGTGACCCTATACGATCGCCAAGAAGAAGCCATAGAAGGGCTTCGGTATCGCTTGCAGCATGGCCACCGGCTACCCACCCTCTTCATTACATGTGCGGGGCTGATGGTGCCACTCTACGATGAGTTGGTCATGTTTTGCAACGAACTGTCAGACAAGATACCGGTAGTCGTTTACGATCAAGGCTTCAGTGCCTTGCGCCGACGAGAGGCAAAGCTTCTCGGTGCTTACGATTACGTGGCAGAGCCTATCGATGACGAAGGGCTTGAAAAAAGAATTTTAGCAGCCGTAATGGCGCAGCTTGAAAGCAAGAACGAAACATCCATTGCTGACAACAAGACGCTTAAGTTTTAAAAGAGACGCCAGTACAGACACACACCGCCAAAAAAAGGGCTGCACGTAAGTGTAGTCCTTTTTTTATGTCCTCCCCTGGGGGAGGTGCCTGAAAGGCGGAGGGGGGTACTCCCCTGGGGGGATACTGCCTAAAATGCGGATGGGTCCCACAACCCACCCCACCAAATCCCACTCACTACCCTCCTCGCGGCTGTCGGCACCCTTCACCCCTCTGTCTGCCCGCAAGTCTCGCTTGGTTGCCAACCTAGCCTTCCAGCCATTTGATGAATACATGTCCCTACAGACCGTCACTCAGTTGCGTACGGGGTAGGCCTCCCCGGAAGTATCCGAACCAATCGTAGCGAGTCCATTCGCCATAGCCGAGCGCAGGAGCCTTATTGAATTCCCAAAAGAGACGCTTTTCCTTAGTAGCTACGTACAAAGGCCTTAGTAGCTACTTATCTCGACCTTAGTAGCTACTTACATGGACATTAGTAGCTACTAACAAAATCAACCTAGGATATTTTGGATGGCGAAGTCCTCTACTCTTTGAGCCCAAAACAACGAAGGTATATCTGTGTCAATGGTTTGTATCTGCGCCATCAGCTTCAGCTTAGTGGGAATCGAGATGAAAATTGACTTCTATTGGGTCAGTCAGTGTCCAAGTCCCTGCCTCTGAGGCGGTTCACATAAACAGCCCAAACTGGTATCCGAGAGGAACGTCAACCCCCTAGATTCCTGGCTCGCGTTTCGTGGCCCAAAAGTGCAAGTGCAGGTGCGCGCTCAGGGATGACGCGGTGGTGATGGTTCGATTCCGTGATGGCTGCTCGAAGCTTGCCGTATGCCGAACCACCGGTGCGGGCATTGCAAAACGTTGACATGCGCAACTGGCAACCATAACATGCCTTATGCAACAGTTTGCAATGCCTTATGCAAAGCTTTGCGTTGCCTTATGCAACTCGTTGCATAAAGCATACAAATCGAGTAAGATGCGCATGGCAAGGTCGCGGGGTGCGCACACAAAGGACCCCGCCTACAGGGCGCCCGCTCCGCCCGGAATTCTTGTAACTACCGAAACAGTTTGCAATAACTACCGAAAACATTTTCCATAGTTACCGAAAGTGTTTTCGGTAACTATCACTTTTTGGAGCCATAGTCGTAGCACTGCAGAGCTGTAGCAATCAAAAGGTGAGACGATTGGTAGCATATAACCGGCCTTTAAAGTGTAGAAGGATAATCAGTCAGGTCTGCGACGTTAGCGCATGCCCCGCATTCCATGGTTCGTGTCCCCTCCATAGGGCCGTATAAAAGACAGTCAAATTCATCTACGTGTCACATTGAGCCTGCCCATCGGGCAGACAGGCCTGACTGAGCGTCCCCGATCGAAATGTCTATTTGCGCTTCAAGAAGGGCTTCGAGAGCCCTGCCTTTGCCAGCAGCCAGGCTCAGCCTGACAGTCATTTTTAGCTTTTTGCACAGCCTCGGTCGGGGGAATCCAGACTTCTGAAGTTTCTTCCAAGCGATTTCTAAACTTCAGAAGTCTCCTAAAAAACTCAAAAACCAAAAAACCCATCAACCCGCCGAAGGCACTGCAGAAAGAAAACTCAAAAACTCATCAAAAACCTACGAACCAAAAAACTCCTAAAAACTTATCAGCGAGGCGAATCAACTCATCAACCACCCACACCCCTCACTTCCCTAGCCGGACTCCCATCAAGG
>JBCCXG010000178.1:0-9920 GCA_039191945.1 Bacteroidota bacterium | reverse complement strand
TTTTGATTTTAGCTATCCTCCAGGAGAGGACATCGTTGTGGAAAAGGGGAGTGTTTGCGTCAACGGTGTCAGCCTGACTTGCTTCAATGCGACGGATGACTCCTTTCGTGTGGCCATCATCCCGTATACCTACGAACATACCAACTTCAAGCGACTCAAGGTGGGGGACACCATCAATCTCGAATTCGATGTGATCGGTAAGTACGTGAGCCGATTATTGGAGCGCAGAGAGATCGGATTGTAGTTGCCACTTGAGCAGAATCCATATGGCCAGTGAGAGTAGAGCCCCCGTACCCATGCCTGCGATGACGTCGAGTGGAAAGTGAACCCCAAGATATACCCTCGAGTAAGCTACCCCGAAGGCCCACAACCCTACTGCCTTGGCCCATGAGTTCTTAAATAGACAGTTGACTAGCACCGCTAGTCCCATCGTATTGGCGGCATGGGAAGAGGCAAAGCCAAATCTTCCACCGCATCTTCGGGTGAAGTTCATATCCTGCAGCAAGGGGTCGTAGCACGGTCGTAGTCGCTCAAAGTAGGGCTTCATCCACGCGGATGTCATTTGGTCAGCTGCGATGACCACAAGTATCATCGCCAGTAGGGGTAGCCAGGCCGCTTTTCCGTATTTGTAGATCGTTTGTTGGACGATAAGAAGGTACAAAGGAATCCAAACGCTCTTGGCCGACAAGGTGCTCATCAGGCCGTCCAAAGCATGGCCTGCTGGTTGATAGATGACTTCAAAAGCCCAATAGTCCCAGTTGACCAGCGCTTCAAGCATCAATCCAATTGATGTTTTTCTTTAATGACGCCAGCGTCTTCCCTTCTGGACTCTTCGACTCAGGTTGATGATTGTATTCCCACTGGACCGTGGGAGGGAGACTCATCAAAATAGACTCCGTGCGACCGTTGGTATCCAGGCCGAATTTCGTGCCCTTGTCGTAGACCAAATTAAACTCTACATATCTTCCTCGCCGCAAAAGCTGCCACTGCCGCTCGTTTTCATCGTAAGGCTTCTCACGGTTACGGTGGACCAGCGTGGAATACGTAGGTAGAAAACACTGACCAACTGCTTGCACAAACTCCCAGAGTTCTTGTTTCTCGGCATCCGTGGACCCCTGAAGGTGGTCAAAGAATATTCCTCCGACGCCACGCGTTTCTTCTCGATGTTTGATGAAGAAATAATCATCCGCCCACTGTTTGAATCGGGGATAATAGTCTCCATCAAAGGAGTCACACACGTCTCTTAACGCCCGATGGAAGTAGGCGGCGTCATGAGGGATAATGTAGTGAGGTGTGAGATCAATACCCCCGCCAAACCAGTAGGTGCCGGAGGACATCTCGAAGTACCGCACATTCATGTGGATGATCGGGACCCAGGGGTGGTTGGGGTGGATAACAATCGAAACACCCGTGGCGAAGAAATCGGCGGGTGCCAGCCCGAGCGCTTTCGTGACTTTTTCTGGGGTAGGTCCGTGCACCGCTGAGAAGTTGACTCCGCCTTTTTCAAAAACTGCACCGTTTGAGATCACACGGGAGCGGCCGCCACCTCCTTGTTTTCGGTCCCAACGATCCTCCTGAAACGACGCCTTGCCATCGACTGACTCCAGGCCATGACAGATATCGTCTTGCAGACTTTGGAACCATTGGGCGATTGTTTCTTTATTCATATCAAAAAGGCAAACCTATACCAATATTTATCCTCGTCTTATTCTGTAAGAATTCTTTATCTCTCTGCAACTCCTGGCCCTGCTGTGACTCGGGCAATCGGACCCGCCGAAAGGCACTGAGGAACTTCACATCATCGAGGACAAACCTGGAGCCTACGGCCTGTGCAGGGTCGACCACTTGCACCGCACCATCTACTCGAAAGACGAGGTAGCCAAAATCAACCCTAAGACCCACTCCGGCCCCGACGGCGATTTCCCTGAGAAAAGTATCAAACTGGAAACGTCCCGATTTGCCAGATGTGGTAGGATCTCCGGTAATGGGTTGGAGCGGTGAGCTCTGGATTTGCCAGATATTGCCTGCGTCCACAAACAATGCCCACTCCATGAAACCAGCAAATCTCTTACGCAGCTCCACGCTGCTCTCAAGGATCATATCACCTCCTTGCTCCAGTATGTAATTCACCAGTTGAACATCTCGCCCTTCTTCGAAGTCGTCGTAAATGGCAAAATCTCCAGGCCCGAGTCGACGGGCAGGCCAGGCCCTAAGACTGTTGCTGCCGCCGATGTAGAAATATTTCTCATAGGGGAGGGCGACGGGGTCGCGACCGTAAGGGACGGCTATGCCCAGATGGATGCGAGTCGCCAGGACAGACTTTTCATCAAGTATCTTCTGTCGGCGATGATCGATCCGAAACTTCATGTACTGGTATTGCACGCTGTCCGCGCCGAAAATGGGTCGGGCTACAGAATTGAGAAAGTTACCACCTGACTCTGTGAACACGCGGGTGAGATGAGAATCTACCGACCGGCTGCCGTAGTTTTTGTTAAAAACAATATCGATTGAAGCGGTCGAGATCAGGGCGGACTCAAAGGAAGCGGCATAGGAGCCATTACCATTTGCCCTTAGCTCGTCGAGGAATTCCTGAAATGCTTCCGTGGGGTTGGAGTCGACAAACCCAATGCTAATAGGCGTAAGGTTGTAGCTGATGTCGTTTTTGGTCTGCCACCGGTAAGTCAGGGCGCTGCGAATGATGCGTCTTCGGTACTCATTGAGCCGGTCTTCAAAGTTGTAACTAAAGGAAATCGAAGTCCTCGGATTGAATCGACTGAAGCGATCCCTGGTCTTGTCTTTCAGTGGGAAGATAAATTGCGGAAAGTTAATCGAAAGGACTCCTCCGTACTGGAGCAGTGTGTAGTTTCGGGTGAGTCCTTCCTGATCACTGATGCTCTGAATACCCTGGAGGGTCATGTTGCCGTTCAGCTCCAGATATTCCATACCACGAAAAGTGTTTCTGTTTTTAAGTCCGACATTAAAAAAAGGACCGGGGAGCCCCTGTATGGAGGAAAGACCCGCTTCATAGGATGTTTGATACTTATTGAGTGGACTGGTAAATACGGTTGCGATGAAATTGCCTCCCGTCGTGTCGTAATTGATGTTGATGAATTTGAACGCATCGAGGTTGGCTAGCTGCTTCCTGGTTTCAAGACTGTTGGACCTTCTGTAAAGGCTGTCTTTCTTAATAAAGAATCTGCGTTGAAGTAATTCCTTGTTGTAGCGGTTGAGTCCAAATTGAAAAACAATCCCTTTGTGTGTGATGGTCGTTCGTTCTCCTCCGTTGATTGCTTCACCGACAAAGGACACACTGTCGATCACAAATTGCTTATGTTTCTGATCATTAGGTGGGTTAGCGATCACGGTCTGCAACAGAATCGCGGGTTTTTCAAGAGAGATCGTATCCAGCTTGAAGAAGATGTATTGCCTCGAAAAGTCGAAGTAGCCCTCATCGGTTAGTAGGTCATAGATTCGGTCCCGCTCTGACGTCAGGGCACGCTGTTGATAAGGCGCTCCCTGTTGGATGGCTTGTTCCGATTTAGATAAGACGATTTGCTGGATGGCGGGATCAGGGATGTCATAGAGGATAGAGTCAAAGTAGTATTGGGGTCCGAGGTTCATTTCATACGCTACTTCGACGAATTTTTTGCCCCTTGGCTTCATATTGATAGCGGTCTGTCCCTCGAAGTAGCCTTCATTGACCAGGTACTGATCCAGTTTGCTTTGCGAGCGCTCATGTTTGGTTGTATCGAAGACGGCAAGGGGTGCGCCAATCCTCATTCTCCAGTTGCCTTCATTAATTTGTCGGTCCCACTTACTTAGTTTCTTCTCCCTAGCATTGGTCAGTCGGCGGATACGCTTCTCTTTGTCGGTTTTGTTCAGTTTCTTATCGTACTTCGCATTGATATCCCTTATTTGACGCTGATAGTAGGCGGTGTCGTAGTGATTCTGCCCCCACCGGTACAGGTGGGCCTCCAGGGCGACGGGCAAGAACAGGAACCTGGCGTTGGGTTCTTGCTCCAGTAAGTTGTTCACCGCCCCTTGATTCAGATTGCCCACGCGCTTTACCTTCTGCTTCAAAAGTATTCTCTCCCCTGGCTGTAGGTACTTGGTACCAAGGCAAGAGGAGAGCAGCAGGGCGACCAAAATGAATAGATTTACAGATGCTAATCTCCTCAAATGATGCTTTCTAAGAATGAGTCAAAATTCATCAAATCGCTAAAATTAAAAAAGTACAGGCAGCAGGAAAGAGGTTTTCTGGTGGAGGGGGAGAAGAATGTCGAAGAGGTCCTTCAGTCAAACCTTCAAATCCATTCTTTGGTCGGTACACCTGAGTTTCTAGAACGACTTGATCCTAAATATGTTGTAGGTCATGAGACGCGCACCGTGAAGCAGTCTCAGTTGGAGAGCCTTGGGACGCTCAAATCCAACCAAAGTGCCCTTGCTGTGGTCAGGATGCCTATTGTGGAAGGGGAAGAGAACCAACAAGACCATATTATAGCCCTTGACAGCGTTAGCGATCCTGGTAATTTAGGTACAATCATACGTACCATGGACTGGTTTGGGTATCGTACGTTGTTGTGCTCTGAGGGCACAGCAGACTTTTATAACCCCAAAGCCATTGCCGCTACGATGGGCTCTTTTACGCGTGTTTTTCCTCATTATGTCGATCTGCCCGACAAACTTCGCATTCTGAAAGCTTCCGGCTTAAACATCTATGGGCTCGTGCTCGATGGTGCGCCATTGACGGTGGGGCCTTTGGGGCCAGGCGTTTACGTGCTCGGTAGCGAGTCGCATGGCATCAGTTCCGATGTGCTTAGACTATTGGACCATCGGCTAACAATTTCATCCAGTGGCCGAGCAGAGTCCCTCAACGTGGCGATTGCAAGTGCCATACTCTTGCACGAGCTCAGGCGTCCTTGAAGTCCTTATATTTTTGGATAAGCCCCAGCGTAGAAGCATCATGGACTCCTGGCACACCTTTCAGGTCTTTCAGAATGTTACCAGCCAGCTGCTTCCCAAGTTCCACGCCCCATTGGTCGAAGCTAAAGACATTCCAGATGACCCCTTGCACGAAAATCTTATGCTCGTACGCGGCAATCAGCGATCCCAACGCTCTGGGTGTTAGTCGTTTCATCAATATGCTTGTCGTGGGTCGGTTGCCCTCAAAAACCTTAAAAGGGGCGATCTTCTTCAACTCATCATCACCCTTACCTGCGGCACGTAACTCCTCCTTTACGGTGGTTTCTGACTTGCCTATCATGAGTGCTTCTGTCTGGGCAATGAAGTTGGCCAATAGCTTTTCCTGGTGATCAATGAGTCCATGTGGAGGGTTGGCTGCGGCGATGAAATCGCAAGGTATCATTTTGGTCCCCTGGTGGATCAACTGATAAAAGGCATGTTGGCCATTGGTACCCGGCTCCCCCCAGATAATCTGACCGCTTTGATACTTCAGTGAATGGCCTGCTCGGTCTACCCCCTTACCATTACTTTCCATATCTCCCTGCTGTAGGTAACGACTCAAGTGGCTCAAAAGATGATCATAGGGTAGGATAGCCTGAGTTTCAGCCCCGAAGAAGTTGTTATACCAAATGCCCAAGATCGCCATCATAGTGGGTATATTGGCGCTCAGGTCATCGGTCTCAAAAAAGTGTTTGTCCATCGCTTCTGCGCCCTCCAGCAGCGCTTCGAAGTGCTCATAGCCCACAGCGCAGGCGATGCTGAGTCCGATCGCAGACCATAGGGAATACCGACCTCCCACCCAGTCCCAAAATTCAAACATATTCTCGGTCGCGATTCCAAATTCCTGTACTTTGGTACTGTTTGTCGACACTGCCACGAAGTGCTTCTTGATATGCTCTTTGTCGACGGCGGTCTTGAGAAACCAATCCCTGGCACTATTGGCATTGGTCATCGTCTCTTGGGTGGTAAAAGTCTTAGATGCGATGATGAAAAGCGTCGTTTCGGGATTGAGGCCTTCGAGTTTCTCCAGCAGGTCCGATGCGTCCACATTCGAAACGAAATGTGACTGGATACCGGCCTTTTGGTAGGGTTTGAGGGCCTTGGTCACCATAAATGGGCCGAGGTCGGAGCCTCCTATACCGATGTTGACCACCGCATTGATCGCTTGTCCGGAATACCCTTTCCAACTTCCGTCGTGAAGTTTTTCTGTGAAGGACTTCATTTGGGAAAGTACGCCCTTTACCTCAGGCATCACATCCTGTCCATCGACCTCGATCGGGCCACCGTTCAGGTTGCGCAGTGCAGTATGCAAAACGGCCCGGTCCTCCGTCTCATTGATTCTTTGGCCTGACTTCATGGCCTTTTTCGCAGCAGAGAGGTCGACCTCACGGAGAAGTTGGTCGAAGCCACGCAGTACTTTATCATTGAGAAAATGCTTTGAGAAATCGAATAGGAAGTCCTCAAATGCAATGGAATACTTTTCAAATCGATCTCCGTCTAATTCGAATAATTCTTTTAGACTGCTCGCCTGCAGCTCTTCATGAGCAGCTTGAAGGTGACTCCAGGATGTGCTTTGGACGGGGTTTACTTTCGGTAGCATAGTTTGGGTTTCAACGCCCGAAAGATAGGTCCGAAAAACGTGATACTAAAGGCGGATAAAGAGATAGTACATGTAGCCGACAAAGCCGATGAGGTAGAAGATGCCCTCTAGTCGATCCAGCTTGTATTTGCCAAAGGTGAACATAAAAATGAACAGCAAGAATGTGCCGATCATCACCAGGTACAAATCCAGGTTGAGTACATCATTATATATCAACGGATGATGGATAACCGACGTCATGCCTAAGACCAGCAGCAAGTTGAAGATGTTACTACCAACGATATTACCTACCGCCAGATCTGACTTTTTATGAAAAGCGGCCACCGCCGAGGTGGCAAGTTCCGGTAGCGACGTTCCGGCGGCAACAATGGTGAGCCCGATCAGCTTTTGACTTACATCATAATATTGAGCGATGCTTACCGCGTTCGTAACGATCAATTCACCCCCGAAGACCAATCCTATGATGCCCAAGACGATCATCACCGTCGTCTTGACACTGCTGTAGATAATGATCTCCTCATTTTCCGAATCTGGATGTCGCTGTAGATTGAGGAAAATGTAGGAGAGAAACGCTACAAACATAACCAGCAAGATGATCCCATCAATCAATCCCAACTGACTCGTTTCCTTTCCAAAAAACAGGGCGTCATTGACAAGGATGAAAAAAGCGATAGTGGCAATCAAACTGTAGGGGACTTCCTTCCAAAGTGCGTTTCGCTGGACGGTCAGTGGATAGATAACCGCAGAGACCCCAAGGATGAGGTAGATGTTGAAAATATTGGACCCGATGATATTACCAAAAACCAGTTCATGGCTTTCTTCCCCTCCAGAAATCAAATTCACCACTAATTCAGGCGCCGAAGTACCCATCGCCACTACGGTCAGGCCTATAGCGATATCGGATACGTTGAATCTCTTAGCTAAAGACGAAGCTCCATTCACCAAAAAGTCTGCCCCCTTAATAAGGAGCACAAACCCGATGGCCACGAGCAATAAATTGATAAATACGTCCAAATTAACTGGTTAGTTTAGCGATTCAAGAATCTCAAAATGTAACTATTTGTAGATTCACTTTTCAAAATCCTCGCAAATTAAGCATTATAACAGTTATTTTCCACGAGTTCAACGCCATTTTTACCCGTCCAGCCGATTGGTCATTTGGGTGATCGTTTCCTGCAACGATTCCACTTCAGTGAAGTAATTAAATGATTCCGATAAATCCTTGTTTTTCACTGAGAAATAAAACTTGATCTTTGGTTCCGTACCCGACGGTCTGACGGAGATTTTGCTGCCCTTCTCTGTGAAGAATTGTAGGACATTGGACTTGGGTAAGTCGATGGCTTCCTCCTCTCCTGTGATGAGATTGCGGGAGATGCTGGCTTGGTAATCCTTCAAGATTGTGACTTTTTCGCCGCCTAGTTCTTCGGGAGGCGACGACCGGAATCCTTCCATCATGGCTTTGATTTCGTCAGCACCCGACTTGCCTTTTTTGGTAACTGATTTCAAACCCTCCAGGTACATGCCGTGCTGCTGATAGATCTCTAGCAGCAGCTCAAAAGGCGTCTTTCCCTGGTCTAGGGTCCAGGCTGCCATTTCTGCAATCATGGCACAACTTGCAATGGCATCTTTATCCCTGACCTTGTCGCCAATGAGGTAGCCATAGCTCTCTTCTCCACCACCTATGAATTCCTCTTTGCCCTCTAGTAGTCTGATAAGCTCTGCGATGTACTTGAAGCCAGTCAACGTTTCGTACATCTTCACACCGAAATCATTGGCGATTTCTGTCAATAGATCGGTCGTAACGATGGTTTTGACCACAAACTCCTTTCCGGTCAACTTCCCATTTTCCTTCCACTTCTTGAGGAGGTAGTACACCAATAAAGCCGCTGTCTGGTTTCCGTTCATCAATTGGAACTCTCCCTTGCTGTTTTTTACGGCAATACCTACCCGGTCGGAGTCAGGGTCGGTAGCCATCACCAGGTCAGCGTCGATGGCCTCTGCTTTCTTCAAAGCCAGGGATAGGGCCTCTGCTTCTTCGGGATTCGGATAGATCACGGTGGGGAAGTTCCCATCGGCCTCGGCTTGTTCTTCCACGACGTGGACATTATCGAACCCAAACTTTTCCAAAACGGGTGGGACCAGCGTAATCCCCGTACCGTGGATAGATGAAAAGACGATCTTCATGTCCTTTTGCCGTTCAATAACTTCTGGCGATAAGGACAGGTCTTTGATCATGTCCAAATAATCGTCGTCTGTTTCCTGACCGATGCTGTGGATCAGCGATGGATCCGACTGGAATTTGATTTCCTCGAAAGAATCAATGGACTGCACTTCGGCGATCACGTTCTTATCATGCGGTGGTATGAGTTGTGCTCCATCGGACCAGTAAGCCTTGTAGCCGTTGTACTCCTTTGGGTTGTGTGATGCGGTGACCACAACACCACTTTGGCAACCATATTTACGGATCGCAAAGGACAATTCAGGGGTCGGTCTTAAGCTTTCAAAAAGGTATACTTCAATGCCGTTGCTGGAGAAGATATCGGCTGTAATCACCGCAAAATCTCGACTTTGATTTCTGCTATCATGTGCAACCGCGACTTTTAACGGTGTCTCGCCAAATGCTTTCTTCAAATAGTTGCACAAACCTTGTGTGGCGGTGCCCACCGTATATTTATTCATGCGGTTGCTACCCACTCCCATGATACCTCGGAGCCCCCCAGTTCCAAATTCGAGGTCTTTGTAAAAGCTGTCAGTAAGTTGGGTGTCATCCGAGGAGGACATGAGTCGGCGGATCTCGGACTTTGTGGTGTCATCTATCTGATTGCTATCCAGCCATTTTTGGGCTTTGGTGAGTACGTCCATTGCTTTGGGAAATTGTGAAAATCGAAAATTCTACTTTTTAATGACGATCGGAAATCAAATATTTCTTCTCATCGTAAGTTATTTTAGAAATACGCTAATATTGAACCGATAATTGATGTCCAACTGCCAAGATTTTGGGTATGAATATAGAGAAACTAAATCAAGCATTTATTGAGATCGTTGAAAAGAAAATTGAACTCGATAGATTCGATGTACCGGACCCTCAGTATGACCTAATACTAGCGGAGATTCACGCTATGGAAGAGACCTTTATGCAGGAATATGGGAGCTATGTAGAGGAAGCACTCTTCAACGTCCATGATGAATATTGCCCGGACAACGATGTGCTACTACCCGTAGCTTACATGGCCTCAGAGTACCTCAAAGATCCGGAGGGTAACCAGCCGTATGACGTGCCCAAGGACCAGGGTATTCCCGTGGAAGCGGACGATTTTCCGGGGGTTAGGGCTCGACTTGTACTTGTGCCTGGGCCCAC
>JBCCXG010000177.1:0-9927 GCA_039191945.1 Bacteroidota bacterium | reverse complement strand
GTGTGGGTGAATACAACTGGGTGGAGATCGCCAATATCCAGGTTACTCATTCCAAAGACCTGTTCCTCGAATGTCGCGGGTACCTGTGAGGAAGGCACTTCGTAGTACGGCGCAAACAATGGCGTTGTATTCCCGGAAAGAGAGCGATCGAGGATTCTGAATATTCCCGGGCTGTTTAAGACAGGCATTCGACTGAGCCTGTTGATGTAAACGTAATCAATGTTCCATGTATCGAAAATACCTCGAAACGTGCTGTAGGCCTGGAACCTCAGTCTAAAATTGTCATGGAAGAACACTCGGTCGGGACCCTCAAGCCGCTGTACATTGATCTCTTCATAGTTGAATCTTTTGAAGGCCGTATCGAGATTGTTGAAGCCTCCCTGAGCGGACCAGACAGCATACCAGACGCTATCCGCGGCGAGTAGTTGCAATTGGATACTGTCCACAGATTCGGGAATTTCTCCTAATCCCCTGAGTTGCCAGTAGAAGGAAATGAAGATGTCTGGCTGTTCGCTACTCGGGATATTACTGAGATCAATGACCCTCGAGATCAGGCTATCCGTGGGACCAGGCTTCTCTTCAGAGAGCTGGTACGGCGTTCCATTGCGCTGAGCCCCGTCAAATGTGGCGACATTTAAGCTTGGGGGGTTCTCACCGATGCTGTTGTTGATGAAAACGTGCTCCCCGTATTCCCACAGGTTGGTGTCAGGTACATCGACAGCCGTCGAGAAGTCATCAAAAAATGGGAGGGAAAGGGGGTCAGAGTTCGTCCGAGCATTAGCGTGTCGTACCCTTGCCGCCTCTGGGGAGGTACGATCTATGTGCCGCATTTGCAATTGCGAATGCACCTCACCAAACAACAAGAAATGGATCGATAAGATCAGCAGTAACCGCCTACTCATCCAGTATCGTTCTTTTTGTATTGATCGAGTCGGGTCGGTAGACCCATATGTCGATTACATCCTCTATGCGCACGCTTTCTCCGGCTTTTGGTGACTGCTCTGCAACTTCCCCCGGTGAGACGCTTTTTCGGACTGTCTCTAAGGATCCGTCGGAACTTTCCACTGATGTAACGTATTCGCCGTCTTCTTGGTATGTAACCTGGCCTACTTTCAGTCCGCTACCCACTATGGCTACTTTGGCACTTTCCTCGTCCAGCCCCACTAGATTGGGGGATTGTAGCGAAGTCACGCCCATGCCGTCTGCGGCTACAATGTCGATCGTAGAGCCTTTTGGGATCAGCTCGCCCGGGGCAACCGGACGCCCTTTGTATTTCTGATCGATGATCGTCCCAAAGAAGGGTTCGGGGATGTATTCGATTCTTCCGACTTTAAGATCATAAGTGCGTAGGACCAACTGCGCACTTTTGATGGAGCCATCCACGAGGTTAGGCATCTTCACCAGCGGTGGATTGGTTTTGTTGAGTGTGAGATAGACTTTGCGGTTTTCCTTGACCTTAGCATTGGCAAGAGGAAACTGCTTCAACACTTCCAGCGGTTGGTAGTCCGCAGAATAGCTTGAGTCGGTGGTGATCTCATACCTCAGTTTCCTTTGGGTCAAGAACTCGTCCAGATCGTTCATATGAACCCCTATGACGTTGGGGACGGTGATGGTCTCTCCGTGATTGGTGCGAGTAGGGAGGTAGATATTGAAGAAGGTAAGCACAATGATGGTGCCAAGAAGAATCGCACCAACGAGGTGCACCACCGTGCGAAACCAAGATGAGGAGAAGAATTGCTTAAGTGTTTCTTTCATGCCGTGAGTTGTAAACCTAATGAATTCAAACCTGATTGTCCACGAGGACTGTTGGTCGCTGCATGACGTCTTTGACCATCTGGTCCATAAATTTTAGGAATCATACTTACGTCAAATAAGGATCCCACGATGCTTGAGCAAGTACATGAGTCGGGATCTGGCTTTTTCGCAAGCGAAGATAGAATGAATTCTTGAGCTTAATCCTTCTGCTGGCCTATCGCCCAGTTGCGACTCGCTGCACTAGATTTGTGTTTTCTCCCTTTACGCTCAAGAGATAGACCCCATTAAGTCCAGGGGCCTCAATGTTGAACGTCTGGTTCAGCGCTTCTCGCTCTCTAAGAAAAGCAATGGTCTTGCCGCTGAGGTCCAGCAGGCGAATGGTTACGTCGTCTTTCCGCGGAAGGTTGAGCGTTACATTGAAAAAGCCGCTCGTACTGGGATTGGGGTAAATTCGCATTTGAGCCTCGAATCGTAGCAATTGATCCGCGCTGGTGGGGAAGATCTCCACATCATCGATGTAGAGGTTATTGCCACTACTATTCGTGTACACAAAAGCCAACCTGATATCGGAAAATGACATGTATCTACTGATATCGACCGTCACTTCGCGCCAAAGGCTATCGTCTGTCGGCTCAAAATTACCTCCGATCGGCGCTGTGATGAGTGCTCTGCCCGTGTAGTCAACGAGCGTCTCCTCGAAGCGATCGCCACAAGACACAGAGACCATCACCCGTAGTCGGTCACTACTCGTCTCTTCTTCGCCATAGGCCATGCGGAATACCAACGTACCATTTTGAAGGTTAGCTGTTGATAAGACAGGGCTCACAAGCCAATGATCCTGACCGTCATCTCCTGATGAGCTACCGTCAGCCTTGAAGGCTACATTGCCATCAGGCGTCGCAAGGTCCCAAATCGTACTTCCTCGCGGATTGGTCGTGACCCACCGGTGCTGACCCGCGAAACCCTCTCGGATAGGCAGGGTCTTGGATGCGGTATCTACGACTACTTTCCTAATTACCCTATTGTCTTCGTCATTTTGGTCATCGCTCCCGTTGGGTGAGGCGACCAGCAGGGTGACGCTATTCTCGCCGCTGACAAGGTTCGATACGTTAAGGGGGGTGGACTCTTCGCCGCCTGGGACTAGGTCTGTAACCACGCTGACGGCGTCAGTAATGCCATTGGCCTCATATCCCACAGCGTAAGAGTTGACCGACTCGAATCCATAGTTCCGAATCCTGACCCGAGGGTCCACCTCGATGCTGCAAGTCACGGCTGGCAGCCTATCGATGTCCACAATGCCCAGATCAAGTGCATTGAGCGCGGTCGGCCTTAAGTTGATGTCGTCCAGGTAGATATTATTACCAGAGCCATTGTAGGCAATGATTGCAAATCTCAGGTCTGCAATGTCCAGCAGAGGGGTGATATTGAAAGTCAATGTTTCCCAATCGCTCGCGTCTACTGGGACAAAAGCTCCAGAGGTCATTTCGGAGGTTGTTCTCAGTTCGTCGCCAAACCTTTGGAAGAGAAAATCCTCGGTGTCGAAAGAAGCTCCGCAATCCCTTGACATCGCCAAAACGATGCCGTCTTTCTTCTCTGGTGCATCATCGGAGTAGGCATATCGAAAGCTGAGCTCTGCCGAGTTGACGCCCGTCAAGTCTACATTGGGCAGGACATAGGTGTGTTGCTCTCCAAATCCGCTACTCTCTTCGTAAAACTGCGCTATTGCCGCCTGATTATTGCCCAAATCCGAAGGCGCTGTGCCGACGGTCCACAGTCCATCTTCCGTAGAGGTGGTACGAAAATAGGCCTGACTGCTGTCCTCAAAGTCTTCAGTAAAAGGCGCCGGATCTGATGCTGTCGGCGCCAGCGCCACGGTCAACGAATCGTTGGTGTTGTTCAGGTCTTGAGTACCGTCCACATCTCCAATAACAAACTTAAAATCATGCGCAAAGGCTGGATCGATGGTGATAGAGGAGAAATTGATCACTTGTATCGCTAGTGGAGCTGTAGTCGAGGAGAAATTGACCGTTTCAACAAGTTCATTATCGATAAAAAGCTGGGCCTCAAAGCTATTGGCCGTCTCAGTCCCGTAGTTTCGCACTTCGAGCAGTGGATTGATACTACTGGAGCACTCACCGAGCGCAGGCGCTAAGATCCTGCGGGCTCCAATGTCCCTCGCGACAGAAATAGGCGCCGTAAGAGCCGGTGATTCAAGGAGGCTCGTTCTTCTAGGGCTTGAAGTGAGCACGGCGCGCATTCTTTCTCGTTGACACGCGGTGAACAAGTTCATGCAGAAATCATCCGTGTAGTTGAGGAAGTTGCTGTACATGTCTCCACTATCGCAAGAGGACTGGTCTGTGGAGGGACATTCGTCTTGATAGTTTTGGCTGGATAGGGGAGTATCCTCGCAGAAGTCGTCCACGGAGCACCCTCCATCGCCCCACACATGTTTGAGACCTAGATAATGCCCAACCTCATGCGTCAAAGTACGTCCGAAGCTTTCAAATGAACCTCCAGTCTCCGGATTGTCACCGATGAATTGGAAGTCAATGACTACACCTTCTACGAGCCGATCTGCTTCCACTTCATCGATTCCTGCCAAGTTGGAAAATGGAAAAGACGCCCACCCCAGAAAGCCTTGTAGTTCGGCGACGTAAATATTGAGGTAGTCTTCCGCTGGCCAGTAAACTTCGGACTTCAGGTCGGCGTCATTTGTCAATCTATAGGAGGATAGCGAGCCTCTTGTCCTTGTTATACCCGTAGTCGGCAGTCCCTCAGGGTCCCTGAGAGCCAGGGCAAACTGAATATCGGGACTAGCAGCTACACTTTGAAATGCCGGAGGGGTCGATGCTGCATCGGGATTCGTCCTGGAAAAATCCTCATTGAGCGTCTGCAGTTGATCCAAGATGCGCTGGTCATCCAAGTTGCCCCCGATACCTATGGGTTCTCCATTGTGGATAATGTGAAAGACAACCGGTATCGTCAGTAGCTGATCATCAGCCTGCCGCCGGGCAGCTCGGTCGGTGATTTTGGATTTGAGCCAATACTCGAACCGTAGGGTCCTGGCATCCTTTATGTCGTGATGTACCGCACAGCGCTCCTGTGCTATGATCCCGACAATTGGAATCGATAGTAAAAAGAAGAGGATACACCTCATCTATCCCGCCGTATTGCTAAAGGGTAGCTTCGCGTTGGGATCTCCTGGTTGTGTGATATTAATGGCCTCTACCCGTTTGATCTGGGGCACAGCCCTGATGATGGCCTCCTCAACGCCCGCTTTCAACGTCATGGTAGACATAGGGCAAGAGCCGCAGTTTCCCAAGAGCTCCAAATACAGCGTTTCGTCTTCCAGCTTGATGACCTGTACATTGCCGCCATCTGCTTCCAAATAGGGTCGAATGTTGTCTAATGCGTTCTCTATTTGATCTGATAGTTCCTTCTCCATCATACCTTCATTTCTACTTTCTGCGTTTTGTCTAGCGTCGCGTTGCGGATAGCCACTTGTTGGGCCATCTGCTCACTCAAATCCCGAAAAGCGTCTGCCGTGATGCCCTCTTTGAGCGCTGCAGGATAGCCTGAATCTCCGCTTTCGCGGATGGTTTGGACAATCGGGATCTCGCCCAGAAACGGAACGTCGGTCTTCTCGGCCAGGTTCCGCCCCCCATGCTGTCCAAACAGATAATATTTATTGTCGGGTAATTCCTCTGGCGTGAAATAGGCCATGTTTTCTACCAACCCCAGGATAGGCACATTGATCTGGGGCTGCTTAAACATCGCTATTCCCTTTTGGGCATCAGCGATCGCAACTTTTTGAGGTGTGGTCACAATGATCGCCCCGGTCACTGGGACAGTTTGTACCAGGGTCAAGTGAATGTCCGATGTACCTGGGGGCAAATCAATGAGTAAATAATCAAGAGGTCCCCATACCGTGTCGCCAATAAACTGTTTCAAGGCCGAGCTCGCCATGGGCCCACGCCATACAACAGCATTCTCTGCGGGGCTCAAAAAGCCAATACTGATTAGCTTCACGCCATACTGTTCGATGGGTACGATCTGGTTCTTTCCGTCGACCTGCGTGACACCCGGCTGCTCGAATTCGCAGTTGAACATCGTCGGTACTGAGGGTCCAAAAATATCGGCGTCGATCAGGCCTACTTTGGCCCCAGACTTTGCCAGAGCAGCTGCTAAGTTGGCACTGACGGTTGACTTGCCGACGCCACCCTTACCTGAAGCAATGGCAATTATGTTTTTTACATCTGGCAGCAGAGGAGCGTTATCTCGTACGGTAGTGACGTTGCTGGTCATCTCAATGTCAAGGATCAGTCCGTCTCCGTGATGGCGTTCGAGGGCCTGTTCGCAATCCCTTCGAATGATCTCTTTCAAAGGGCAGGCGGGTGTGGTCAAAACCACTTTGAAGGCAACCGCGTTTCCGTCGATGATGATGTCCTGAATCATACCCAAGGTGACCAGATCCTTCTTCAGGTCAGGATCTTGCACCTCGCGGAGCGCAGTAAGAATACTCTCTTTTGTTATTTCCATTCCTTTCCTTGCCAGAGGGCCTAACAGTAAGGCCTAAGTTGCCGACAGTTCTTCGACCGCTTTTCTGACTACAAGTTTAATACATTGTTCCCCGAACAAATAATTTAGCCGCTCTGTTCGCAACGATCTGTTATCTGGAATACGTTTCCCTGGATGACTTTATTTTTCACCACCTTATTTTTGAGGGATGATTGACCCTGCCACCATCGAAGAGATAAAGAATCGGATGGATATCACCGAGGTAGTGGGCGATTTTGTCAATCTAAAGCGCTCCGGGAGTAGCCTCAAGGCGTTGAGTCCTTTTACTACGGAAAAGACCCCTTCCTTTTACGTCGTTCCCTCCAAGGGGATCTTCAAGGATTTCAGCTCCGGCAAAGGAGGTGATGCGATCACCTTCGTGATGGAAATCGATGGACTGAGCTACGTCGAAGCCCTTAAGTATCTGGCTGGCAAGTACGGTATCGAGATCAAAGAGGAAGAACAGAGTGATGAGGTCCAAGCTGCGCAAAATCGCCGCGAGAGCCTTTACATCGCCATGAACTACGCCAACGAGTTGTTCAAGCGGCAGCTCGCTGAGCACGAGGAAGGTCAGAGCATCGGGTACTCCTACTTTCGCGAACGGGGGTTTTCTGATGAAACAATCAAGGCTTTCGGTTTAGGCTATGCTTTGGAGGGATGGGATCACTTGTACAAAGAAGCGACAAAGGCTGGCTATAGCAAGGAGGTACTGGAAGAGGCAGGTCTCATTACTACGAGAGACGATCGTACTTATGACCGATTCCGGGGTCGAGTCACGTTTCCAATCCACAACATCACGGGGAAGGTGATTGCCTTCGGAGCCAGGACCCTAAGTAAAGAGAAGAAAGGCCCCAAGTACCTGAACTCACCGGAAACCGAGCTTTACAATAAGAGCAAGGTACTCTACGGATTATTCCAGGCAAAGCAGTCGATCCGTCAAGAGGACAATTGTTTCCTTGTCGAGGGCTACACAGATGTAATCTCACTGCACCAGGCAGGAGTACCCAACGTGGTGTCGTCATCAGGGACTGCACTGACCGAGGATCAGGTGAAACTAATCAAGCGGTACTCCAAGAACGTCACGGTGCTCTTTGACGGTGATGCCGCAGGTATCAGAGCCTCCATAAGGGGGATCGATATGTTGCTCGAAGGCGATCTCAACGTAAAAGCGGTGCCTTTGCCAGACGGGGAAGATCCAGACAGCTATTCGCGTCAGCTGGGAACAGCTGCCTTCCAGCACTATTTGCAAGAGGAGGCGCAGGACATCATTCGGTTCAAGGCTGGGTTGCTACTTCAAGACATCGAGCGTGACCCGATCAAGCGCTCCGAGGCGATTCGGGAGATGGTAAGCTCCATTGCCAAGATAGGAGACCCCGTGAAGCGAGCGGTCTATATCAAGGAATGCAGCGATCTCATGGACATTCCCGAGTCGGTGCTCATCCTCGAACAAAACAAGCTCCTGATTGAGCGCGGCCGCAAGGCCGCTAGGGAGGAGTTACCGCCCGAGGCGCCACCGTTGCCCACCGAACCCCCCACTGAAGCTCCAGCTCAGGATCTGACCACGCCAAAGACGGCGATCTATTACCAGGAAAGAGAGAGCATTCGCGTATTGATCAACTACGGTAATGAGCAAATACTCAATCAGGAAGAAGAAAACCAATACCTGATCGATTACTTCCTTTCAGAAATTGATGAGATCGAATTCACCCATCCCATCTATCATCGCATATTACGATTGATCCGAGAACATACCGAGGCGGGCAATGTCGTCAATATGCAGTATCTCTTGCAGCACGGTGACGAGGACATTAAGAAAGAGGTTGTCGAACTGAGCGCGAGCAAATACGAAGTCAGCGAATTTTGGAGGTCCAAGCACCAGATCGTGGTGCCGAAAGAGACGGAAAACCTAAAGAATTTAACCCTGACCAACATTTTGCGATTAAAATTTCGAATCATTCAGCACCTGATCGAGGAGCAGCGAGACCGCCTCAAAGCACACGAGGGGGCAGATATCGATCAGATTTTGGACGATATTAACGAACTTAAGAAGACGGAAATGGAGATTGCGGCCTATTTAGGAAACGTCGTGGCCAAATAATTAGTTATCATACCAATACTAGCACTAAATCGAATGCTTGATACCATCGAAGAGGCCATTGAGGCCATCAGAAAAGGCGAAATCATCATCGTAGTGGACGATGAGGATCGCGAGAACGAAGGTGACTTCATTTGCGCCGCCGAGAAAGTCACTGCAGACACGATCAATTTCATGTCGAAGGAGGGTAGAGGACTGATCTGTGCAGCGATCAATGAAGACCGATGCGTCGAGCTTGGGCTTGATCTAATGGTAGGTAAGAATACAGCGGTGCACGAAACGGCCTTCACCGTTTCGGTGGATTTGTTGGGTCATGGTACGACTACCGGTATCTCGACCTCAGATCGTGCCAAGACGATACAGGCACTTGTCGATTCGCGAACTAAACCAGAAGACCTCGGACGGCCAGGTCATATCTTCCCTCTAAAAGCCAAGAATGGTGGAGTGCTGAGGCGTACGGGCCATACGGAGGCAGCCATTGACTTTGCGCGACTCGCCGGGATGCAGCCTGCAGGGGTCTTGGTCGAAATCCTCAAAGATGACGGCAACATGGCCCGACTTCCTGATCTGAGAGAGATCGCGGATAAGTTTGGTTTGAAGCTGGTGGCCATCAAGGACTTGATCGAGTACCGTCTGAAACACGAAACATTGATCAAAGAGGAGATCGACGTGAAGATGCCTACCGTATTCGGAGATTTCGAATTGAGGGCCTTTACCCAAACCAATACACGAGACAATCACCTGGCACTGGTCAAGGGCACTTGGGAGGAAGACGAGCCCGTGCTGGTCCGCGTCCATAGCTCTTGTGTGACTGGGGACATTTTCCACTCCTACAGGTGCGACTGCGGCAATCAGCTGCATGCCGCCATGGAAATGGTCGAAAGAGAAGGGAAAGGGGTTATTGTCTACATGAACCAAGAGGGACGAGGTATTGGGCTCATCAACAAGCTGAAGGCCTACAAACTACAAGAAGAGGGCATGGATACCGTGGAGGCGAACCTGCACCTTGGCTTCAAAATGGACCAACGAGACTATGGCGTCGGTGCGCAGATTTTGCGTGCCGTTGGGGTCCGAAAGCTAAAATTGATTACGAATAACCCCAAAAAACGAATTGGACTACAAGGTTATGGCCTGGAAATTGTTAAGAATGTAGCCATTGAAATCAGCCCCAATATCCACAACATCAGGTATCTGGAAACCAAACGGGACAAAATGGGGCACGAAATTTTGAAGTGATGGTACGTAGTTGGCTTTTTATCTTCCTTTTTTCAATTGCGCTGTCAGCCTCAAGTCAGTTTTCTGCCGACGTTTGGCATGATGGGTTTTTGGTGACCAATGACCGTGACACCCTACGAGGTCAGGTCAAATACAATATGGAGGCTAATTCAGTCCAGTTTTACAACCGATCCGTAGTTCGCACTTACTCCAGTTTCCAGGTTTTTTATTTCAATATCTACGACAAGGTATTGGACAACTACCGGCAATTCTACACGATTCCCTATAAGCTGAAGACAGATTAT
>JBCCXG010000176.1:0-9952 GCA_039191945.1 Bacteroidota bacterium | reverse complement strand
AATCGGCGTCAAACAGGTTTTCAATCCAGACACCGAAGGTAAAAGGACCAACGCGGTAGTTGGCGTTGAGATCAAAGATCGTGTATCCCTCAGCGATAATACTCTCATCTTCGTTCGCTGGTCTATCCTCCAGGTATCGTACACTCAAAGCGCTTTCGAAAGGCCCTTTCCTCACACTCAAACCTCCCATGGAAGTCACGACTGGTGCCAAGGGGATAAAATCCTCTCCCTCTGCTTCTTCGATGGCCCTTCCTCGGGAGAAGTTTACATCTCCATTGAAGTACAGCCAGTCATTGATCTGATAACGCAAGCCCAAATCAAAACCTAGGCGAACGGTTTCGCCACTCGGCTCTACGATGCCTGCATCGCCGACATATACGAACTCCTGCTGCAAAAACAAATACCACAACGCCCCATTGATCACTAACCTAGGTGCTGGCTTCCAGGTAACACCCAAATCAGCGCCAATGGCCAGTGGTAAGATATTTTCATTCAGATTGTCAATCTGACTACCATCCTCGTCGATGCCCAGGACAACCCTCGCATCATTGGAATGAAAGCCAATTCCCGTCTTGAGATATGCCTGCAGGTTATCACTGAAGTTATAAATCAAATTCAACTTAGGGCTCACCACGGCTTTCGTGGCGGTTTTAGGGTCATACAGCGGAGTCAAAGCGTCCTGATAAAGGAAATTGAAGGCATCGACCCGCACAGAAGGATTGAGAATGAAGCGTCCAAAATCAAGCTCAAGGTTAGCGAAGGCATAAATATTTCTTTCTTGTACATCGCCCAGCTGCAGCGTATCCAGGGTCTCTGTGCGATTCCTTGTTTTCGACAACTCATTATCCCGCACATTGTCGACACGAAGACCTGCACCCACCTGTAGATTGAGATCGTTTGTGGCCATATCCTCGGTCAAGTTCAGAACGGATTCGATGCCAAATATGTCTCGCTTTTCTCGTTGCCTGATTTGATCTCCGTTGATACTATCCTCTAGGAAGAAGGTAAAATTGGAGTAGAGCTCAAAGTCATAGCGAGAGTAATAGGCCCTGTTTTTCACGAATACTTTGTTGCTGACGATTTTGCTGTGATCGGCAGCAAGATTGAAACGACTCGTGGACCCACCTTCTGTGCTATCCAATGCCCCAAACCGAGTGATCTGTCCACTGGCGACAGCCCGATTGGGTATCTGGCCAGATGCATCCCACTGACTATCGAAAAAGGACGCCATAACAGATACATCGCCAGCACGCTCCGACTGAGCCGTGAACCTCGACATCAGATTTACGCGGTTGAAGTTTTGACTAGCCTCAAATGGACCGTCTGATCCAATGTACTCCGTAGCCAAATACCAGTTATTACGCTCTTGATCCATTAACTTCAGCATAGCTACGGATCTCAAAGTATTGAAGCGTCCACCTTGCACAAGCACACTGCTTTCTTCTAACCTTCTTTTAGTTTGGAAATTGACATATCCAGCTGTGGCAAAATTCCCCTTGTCTGCATTGTACGGCCCTTTATTAAAATCAATGCGCTCAATGGTCTCGGGAATGAGAAAATGCAAATCAGAATACCCCTGTCCGTGAGCATGGGAAACCATATTTACCGGCAAACCATCGACAGTAATGTTGATATCTGTCCCGTGGTCAATATCAAAACCTCGAAGGAAAATCTGTTCCGCCTTGCCCCCACCAGCATGCTGACCGATGAAAAGACCTGGCACCTTCCGGAGGACCTCCTGTGATGAGTTGACGGGTGCGGTCTGCAGATCCATCTTAGAGATAAGATTCAGGGGATTGATTGCGCGGCTCACCACTATAGCTCCTAGCTCCAGCGGTGTCTCCTGCAAGATGATCTTGATTTCATCCGCAGGATCCTCAATGACCAACTTCTGCGTTTGGAAGCCAATGTGCGACACTTGGATCGAATCACCAGCCCTCACCCCAGGAAGTACAAACACTCCGAAATCTGTTGTATGTGCATGGTGATCAGTGGAGAGATGGACTATATAAGCGTCTTTGAGGGTCCTATTACCTGGTGAGACTACTCGACCCTGCAAGATTTGCGCAGAGGCCTGCAGGCACAGAAAGAGTATCAGCAAAAAACATAAAGTACGTAGTTTTGGCATCTTTTGATCGGGTTTTAAGCAGTTCGGCTAGGAAAACATTAAGTTTCCGTAAACTGTTTCAGTACCCAATATTAATAGAATCCTACTAGTCCTTTGCTCAATGAAAAAACTGCTACGGTCTCTTTTGCTGCTCTCATTCATCGCTGGTAGCTTTAAATCTCTGAGTCACAGCCCTGGACAGAGCTACGTCTATCTGAGAGTTTATCAGGATAAAATCGACGGAAGGTTCGAAATTACCACGCAGGATCTAGAAGTGGCGCTCGGAGTAAAACTAAAGGATGACCTTTCCGTGGTAGATCTAGATCCTTACCGGTCGGCCATCCATAACCTCTACCTTTCGAACGTGGGATTTTCAGTTGGATCTCAGAACTATCCTTTCACATTCAAAGATTTTTCTCTACTCACCATAGATTGGATCGGCACCTACGTCCTCATCCATTTCGAACTCGAGGGCATTACTGCGATACCTGATGATTTGGACGTCAGCTACAACGTCCTTTTAGATGAGGTGGACAACCATCAGGGCGCGGTCATTATCGAGTACAATTGGAATGCTGGGATATTTAATAACGAGTCGCTTCCTTCCTTGTTCTTTTCACGAGGCAGCAACGCAGGTAGTGTCAATCTGACCGATGGATCAGTATTTCAGGGATTTGTAGGTATGGTGTGGGAGGGCATCTGGCATATATGGATTGGTCTTGATCATATTCTTTTTCTTCTGGCACTGATCTTGCCTTCGGTCATCATTAGACGAAGAAAAGAATCCTCTGATCAGTTGGCCTTCAGCTCCATTTTGCCATTGGCATTTTCAAATGACGCGGAAAGTATCTGGAGTCCTGTAGACAAGTTCAGGCCGGCATTCCTTTACATTGTGAAGATTGTTACCTCCTTCACGGTGGCTCATAGTATCACCCTCCTGCTCGCGGCGCTCAATTTGGTGGTATTGCCCTCGCGGTTTGTGGAGTCTATTATTGCTTTCTCCATAGGACTGGCGGCATTGCACAACATTTCGCCCCTCTTCAAAACCCGTGAATGGATTTTAGCTTTTGGTTTTGGTTTGTTCCACGGATTTGGATTTGCCAGTGTACTCTCCAGCATCCGCTCGGGGGAGTATGTTGGTCTTACCGTACTCGGATTCAACATTGGAGTGGAAATCGGCCAGCTGGCTATCATCCTTGTCATCTTCCCGATTCTTTTCCTACTCAGAAAGCGCCGGATTTACCCACCACTCCTCGTCATTGGATCGATTGGGCTCATCCTGATCTCCATATACTGGTTTGTAGAGCGCGCGTTCGACATTGATCTTCCCGCTGGTGCGTTGATCCAACAACTCTTTGGTTAACACGATGCAAGACAAAAAGTCGCTATTGTCTACGTGGTTGGCCAAAAAGAAGAATGAAAAGGATGTTAAGGGAAATAAGAAAGAACCCTTGATTGAGCAGGCACCTCTCGCCTACAATCAGGAAGCACTTTACTTTTTGCAGCAGCTGCACCCAGATAATCCATTCTACAATTATTTGGACGTTTATAGGTACCGGGGCTCTTTTGATATCGGGCGGTGGAAGTCCGCTTTCACCAGCGTTTGGGAGAAGCACAATTCGCTTCGGACTCGATTTGCAGAGATGGATGGGGCCATCTATCAGGAAATAGTCAAGAAAAGAAATTACCAGTATCTGGAATATGACCTGCAGCATCAGGCAGGGGCGGAGGATGAGGCGAGGAGGGTCATTTTGGAAGAGGCGAAGAAGTCCTTCGACCTATCCAAAGATCCCCTGGTGCGCATCACGATGGTCCAAATCGCTTCCGACCAGGTGATGGTGGGCATTACGATCCACCACATTATCATCGACAAATGGTCAATGGCCCATCTCCGGTCGGAAGTGGCCCGAGCTTACCTCGAGATAGCTGAGGTTCAAGCTTCTCTCCCATCAGGCGACTATTTGACGTACGCGAAGGGGCAACGCGCAAAACCCCTGAATCCGGGGAGTATCGAGTATTGGACTGAGGCACTGAGAAATTCAGACACGGTTCTTAAACTCCCCCATGACTACGACCGTCCCGGCCTCCAGTCCTATCGTGGGGCGACCATACTAAGACGCTTACCCGATACTTTGAGTAAGGCCATCAGCAGCTATGCCCAGACGCAAGAGGCCTCCCCCTTCACCGTGCTACTGAGCGTATTTTACCTCTTCCTGTATCAATTGACCAGACAAACTTCCATCAATGTCGGTGTACCTTTCTCCAACAAGACATCCAGCGAGCTGGAAAATACCCTCGGTTTTTTCGATGAGACTGTCGTAATCACTGGGGACATTGGCGATGTAGATTATAGGACATTCCTCCAACAAGTCAAACAAAAAGTATTCGAAGCATTTGAGCACCGGGCAGTGCCGCTCGACCGATTGGTCAAAGAGCTGAACCCTGATCGAAGCCTTGGGGTCAACCCGTTATTTCAGACGATGTTCATCTACCATGAAGTACCTGCGGCACCTGATTATGGTTCGGGCCTCGAGTGTGGATTCGAGACATTGGACCTCGGCGTGAGCAAGTTTGATCTCACCCTCTTCTGCGGAAAAGATGATCATGGCTTCTTGACGATTTTCGAATACTCCACGGACCTGTTCAAAGAGCCGTCCGTTCAAAGGATGATTGAACAATATGGCCAACTTTTAGAGACAATCATCACCCAACCTACCGAACCCGTCCTGGACCTCAACATGATGTCTGAGGCAGATCAGTCGCTACTCAAAGCCGTCAACGCTACAGGCTGGGAACTACCAAATGGTGATATCCTTGATCTCATAGAGCAGCAGATCGCATCCAAGCCTAACGCTATCGCTATCTCCAACGGTACGGATACCATTACTTACAAGGAATTCGGTCAGAGGGCGTCCTCTCTCGCCAAGCAAATCCAATCCCAGCTCCCGCAAAGCGACAAACCTATCGGCTTGTTGATTGGCAGATCTCCGGAAATGATCATTGCGATAATCGCTTGCCTGAAGCACGGGTGTCCGTATATTCCATTGGACCCGGAGTATCCGACGGAACGTATCAAGTTCATGGTCAGCGATAGCCAGTGTGAGTTATTAATCACTGACCTCGATTCGGATCTTAGCGACTTCCATGTAGACGTCATTTCAAGCAACGGACCAGAGAGTTTCGACCCGCATGATTACCTTCAAAACCCACATGATAAGGAGAGTACCGCCTACATAATCTATACCTCTGGAAGTACAGGCTCACCAAAAGGTGTGGCGGTTTCCAGAGAAAATCTATTGAACTCTACCCTAGCGAGGGCCCGATACTACGCTTCCCAACCGGAAAGTTTCCTGCTTTTCTCCTCTTTCTCGTTTGACAGCTCTGTAGCGGGCATATACTGGACGCTCATAAGCGGTGGGCACCTGGTCATCGGGGACAACAAAATAGAGCAAGACATAGCGCGAGTTGCGCAAGTCATTGACGACAATGGAATAACACACACGCTACTGGTTCCTGCGCTGTATCGGCAAATTCTGGAGCTTGCGCCTACCGAAAAACTTGACGTGCTTGAGTGCGTCATCGTTGCGGGTGAGGAGGCAACCGCCGCAGTGGGCGAACTGCACTTCGAAAAGCTACCCGGGACCGCGCTATACAATGAGTATGGACCCACAGAGGGGACCGTCTGGGCGACCGTCTACCAGTATCAGCCAGGTGACAAGGACCCAATCCCTATTGGTAAGCCTGTTGCCAATACGCAGGTACATATCCTGGACCACAGGCTGAAACCCGTATTGCCAGGCGCGGAAGGAGAGTTGGTGATCTCCGGCGCAAGCATTTCCAAGGGATATTTGAGCCAGGACATGAGCTCGTTCGTTGAGCTGCCTGGCATACAGGGTATGGCTTATCGCACCGGCGATATGGCCAAGCTGACACCAGAAGGGGATCTCCTCTTCCTGGGTAGGACGGACAATCAGATGAAGGTAAGGGGACATCGGCTGGAAAGAGCAGAAATAGAGTCCACCCTGGCCAGTTTTGAAAAAGTCCAAAGAGTGGCCTTGGTACTTTCTCAGTCCTCCTCTGGTCAGGCCGCAAAGCTTGTGGCCTATTTTACCTCCGAAGAGAAGGTAGATCCAGCTCAGATCACGCTCTGGGTAAAACAACGGCTGCCTGAGTATGCCGTACCTCAGCACATCATTCAATATCAGGAACTGCCACTGCTTCCTAACGGAAAGATCGACTACCACCGTCTCGAGAAGCAACCCATACCGATCACTTCAAAAGGTGGTGTCGCTACTTCAATGGTAGAAGCTACTTTGTTAGAGATATGGCGAGAAGTCCTAAAAGTACCAGACATAGGTGTCGAGGACAACTTCTTCGAACTGGGCGGTGACTCGATTTTGAGTATTCGTATCATTGCCAGAGCCAAACAAAAAGGGTTGATCGTCGCACCTGACCAACTATTCCGCCATCAAACCATTCGAGTGCTGGCACCACACGTGATGGAGGTACTCAACAAGCCAGACAATCCGTCCTATTTTGGACAGCTGGCCTTGTCCCCTATCCAGCAGTGGTTCTTCGAAACGCATAAAGGAGATATTAGTCATTGGAATCAAGGTGTTCGCCTTCAACTATCGGCACCACTTTCAATAGAAGGCGTAGAACAATTTGCTGGCCGCCTTCTGCGCCATGACGGTTTCAGGCAGACGTTCACCAAAACCGAATCAGGCTGGATAGCGAATTATAAGAATTTTACGACCAACGAACTCATCCGTCGCGGCACATTTGGTGATGACGTAGGACTGAAAATGCTTCAGGATCATATGACCCTCGACGATGGGCCACCCATCGTGATCGGGGTGTCCGAGCAGGAAAACGTTGAGGACATAGTGATCATCGCGCACCATTTGGTGGTTGATATCGTATCGTGGGGGACAATCCTCGATGAATTGGCAGATGAATCCAAAGGATCGGGTACGGCGTCCTCCAAAAACTCGCCACCCTCTTTTGCTCGATGGGTTCAACACCTGCAAGGGGTCGTGGAAAAACAAGATTTCGAGCACCAGTTGGACTTTTGGCGGGATCAGGTGGCCAACAACCTACCAGGCATGATAGACCTGCCGCTTAAGGCAAGAGAAAGCGATATGAAGACAATGCAGGTCGTCGTTGAGCCATCAGTCTCGGAAATGATGACCTCTTCCAAGTTTCTTACCACCGAAGAAATACTTCTGGCCGCATATCAGGGTGCACTGGCCGTCACCACTTCGTCTACGGATTTGATGATTGCATTGGAACGACATGGGAGACCCTCGTTGGACGGTGCAGGGTCATCCGAAACGGCAGCAGGATGGTTCACTTCATTTTTCCCGCTTCGAATCAGTTCGGATAAAGATGAAATGTCACTTCTAAACACCGTCAAAGACAAACTGCGCTCATTGCCCGACCAAGGAATCGGCTATGGCCTTCTCCGCTACTTGGCTGGATACAAAGCGCTTGAAGCCGACTTTCCTTATACGTTTAACTATCTGGGAGCTACATTGGAGATGCAGAGAGAAGGCTTTTCCACTGTGGAATTCCTCTTCGAAGGTATGCGGTCTGGAGACGTTAGTTGTCCGCATGCCATCGAGTTAAACGCGTGGATGGACGAGGATAGACTGCATTGCCACTTTCGATTCAATACCCAATTGTACTCCTCTGACCAGATGCAGGCCTTCACTCGCTCGTTCGAGGAAAATACCAAAAAACTCGCACTTGCAGCGGTGGGAGATAGGGCTGGCTATTCAGCTGCAGACTTCCCTGACGCCCAGTTGTCTGACGAGGACTTTGACAATTTACTGGATCAGCTGTGAGTGATGAGGGCTTTTCAGCACCGGAGAACTCTTGCCCCCATCTTTGGGTCATTCTATTGAGCTTAGACAAATCGCACCGAGCGCATTACTACGAAATACTCTCAAAAGATGAACAGGCTCGTGCCATGAAGTTTCGATTTGAAAAAGACCGATCGTCATTCGTAGTTACCAGAGCCACACTCCGATCCTTGCTTGGCCTATACCTTGGCATACCAGCCCGAACGGTCACGTTTACCTATTCGAAGTATGGAAAGCCATCCCTAAGCACAGGACAGGACCTTTACTTCAATGTGTCGCACTCGGGCCTGATGGCGTTAGCCGGGTTTTCGATTGATGAACCCATAGGAGTAGATATCGAGGAGCGCGTCGACTCATCAGATCTCAGACTTACTGCTCGGCGCGTATTTACGGATCTTGAGCTAGCTGAGTTGAACAACCTAGCGCCCGAACAATACACTGAGGGCTTTTACAACGCCTGGACCCGAAAGGAGGCGTTTATCAAAGCTGTCGGGCATGGATTATCTTTCCCCCTCAAAGAGTTTTCCGTCTCGCTAGCACCGAATAAGCAGGCTCAATTACTAGAGACAAAATTTGATCCTAACGAAAAGGAACATTGGACGATGAAAGCCATTGACGTCCCGAGCAGCTATCACGCAGCCTTCGCCACAAGGTCCACAGTAAGGGAATACGTATTTCGAAAATGGAAACATCAGCGATTGCCACAAGACCCCGCCGTATAGGTATAATCACCACGGGCATGACCGGAATGGTCAATAGCAGCCTGAAGGTTGCGGTCCTGCTTCGAGAGGCAGGACACAAAGTTACCTACGCTTGTCCCGTCGATATCGGGGAAAAGGTGGCCCCCCACATTGATCAATTTCGTTTGATAGATCCATTTACTTTTTACCCCATGGTGGACGTTCCAACAAAAGACCGTCTTTGGGGTCGCAAAAAGTACTTGGAAAAAGGATTGCAAATCTTGCGAGTAGAAGCCTATGCGGAAGATATAGCAACCCTTCAGGCGGATACCTTAATCATTGACATTGAGTTGCACGAGTGTATTTTATGCGCACATAAGCTAGGAATTCCCTGCATAGTACGTTCCCCTTGGTTTACTCATCTTGAGAGCCCGGTACTACCACCACTATTTACCAATATCATACCTGGCCAAGGGTGGAAAGGGTCAAAAGTCGGCACTGCATTCGTTTGGTTGATCCTCAAGTTGCGAATCGCCAAAGAGCACTTTGCAAATCGACTACAGGGAAGAATCAATCGTCGCAGTCTATTGGTCTATTTCGGAAAACGCATTGGTTTCCCAACACGGTCGCTGGTCTTCAGCTCATTTCCACCGGTTTTCTCTTATAATTCGCTGCTGACACTTAGCATGAATTTACAGCAGTTAGAGTTCCCTCATAAAGCCAGTACTCGATATCAATACTTGGGGCCGATGGTCCTAGAGGAACCACCAAATAGTGCCGCCGCTCAGCACGAAGCGGTGCTAACAGCGGCCACGCAGAAAGAGGAAGGACGAAGAATAATCTACTGCACATTTGGGACCCTTATCGAGGGAGATCAACGACTTTTACAGGCTTTAGTAGACGCAATAGCTGAAAGAAAGACCTGGACACTCATCATCTCAAGTAAGATGGCACCAAGCAGGCTTCAATTATCCGACAACACCTTCCTATTTTCGTATGTCCCCCAGAAAACACTCCTTTCTTATTGCGATTGTTGCATTCACCATGCAGGAATCAATACTGTAAACGAGTGCATTCACTTCTCCGTACCAATGCTGTTCTACAACGTGGGAGATGTAGACAAAAATGGCGTGACAGCTCGATTCCGATATCACGATTTAGCCATTATTGGGAATTTGAAGAAGGACGGACCGGAAGATATTGCTGGACATATCGAAGTACTTCTGGGTTCCAGTTGGAAAAACAAAATGCTCGCTCTGCAAGCTAAATACATCCATGACCTAGGAATCAATACTTTGCTT
>JBCCXG010000175.1:0-9993 GCA_039191945.1 Bacteroidota bacterium | reverse complement strand
TAATAGACAGTTCTCGAAATCGGCCTGGCGCCAATGGTTGTGTATTTTATCTAAGTCCACCAATTTGGCAATAACCCATAACACCGACTATTCAGATACCCGTGGTCAAGCTAAAGGAACTGACCGATGGGCACAAAGTGAGATTGGCCCGGAAGGACATCTTAAGTTGGCTGACGGCAACATGAGTGAATGCCCTCCAGCTCCCTTTTCTCGCGCACAATAGAAGATTCTCCCTGCGATTTCACCAGCATGCCCTGAGGAATGGTGTAAGTTGTGTCCGTAAAAACCTACAATGATTTCTATGTCGGAGCTAGACATTAAGCAAGAAGCTTACTTCCCTTTCACTTTTAAGATCTTTGGAGTCTTGTTGATCTTCGGGTGCTTTTTAGTTTCTGTGACGCAGATCTCTTGGTTGCTTAAATCTCTGTTGATACCCATTTTATTTCTGCTGGGCCTTGCGGTGATATTTGCTCGCTATGGGCTCAAGGTTAGTTTGAAGGAAAAGACCTACTTGATCTACGTTGGGATCCTTGGACTCAAATTCGGCAAGCCTACGCCCTTTAATTGCATACAGTATTTTTTTATCAATGAAGTCACGGAAAAGGCTGTCGTCACCGCAATGTCTGGCCGCGCGTCGGAGGTGAGCAAGAAGACCCATAAGCTTTTCATGAAGCTGGACGATGAGGAGAAAATTCACGTGGATACGCATAAAGACAGGCAGGCCTTGGAGACCAAACTGGCTGAATATAAAAAGGTCTTGAATGACCTGATCTGTAGTCCTGAAACCTAAAGGAAGCGAGCACCTTTTCTGTACATCACCAATTTGCGCGCATTAGGACATGTCGCTAGCTCACAGCGTTGATGAGGCCGGCAAGATTCATCAGCTGCCTTAGCATAGATGGCCTGATCTTACCCGCAAAGGACGCCGACGGAAACCTTTGGGCTGTTTAACGGTCCTTGACATCAGAAGCCCTATACTTACCTTATGACGATGAAACCTCGCTTACCATTGCTTATCCTTTTCTGTGGTCTTGCTGCCACTTGCTTTTCGCAACAATCAGGGATGCTCTATGACCAGATTGCCAAGATGGACAGCCTGTACTTTTCGGCACAGAACAATTGCGATCTAGAGAAATATGCCTTTTACCTATCGGAGGATTTTGAGTTTTTCCATGATAAAGGTGGGTTTACCGCCTCTAAGGACGATGAGATGGGGGACATGTCTATTTTTTGCGGGGAGGAGCAACGACGCCGACAGCCTTTGAGACGAGAACTGACCGCTGGCACACTCGAGGTGTACCCGATGGACAACTACGGTGCGTTGCAGTTTTGTGATCATGTCTTCTACCTTCAGATCAACGACGGCACAGAGAAAGTTGTGGGCTCCGGCAAAATGACGGCCTTGTGGAAAATGATCAACGGCGAGTGGAAATTGACCCGGGTGATCAGTTACGACCATCAACCGCTGGCCGAGATCGAGTTGCCCCTTGAGACGTTGCAGGCATATGTGGGGGACTATGGCTTGCCTGATCGAGTCGTAAACATTGTGAGAGAAGACAAGCTTTTGAGAGCCACCGATATTACAGAGGGTAAGCCCGGCTGGAATACCGAGCTATTTCCCGAGTCAGACAACCGATTCTACTTCAAGTATGAAAATGTGATCTATGAATTTGTGAAGAAAGGTGGTACGGTATCGACGCTGAACATCTACGAAAACGGGAAGCTCATTGAAGAGGCACAGCGGATCAACTAGGTCAAAAGAAAAATGGATACTTGGCTGAGTGAGATTCTTGGCAGCTCGGCGATCAATACCCAAACGGGTAGATCCTGATGAAGGCATTGAGGGCAAGGTTCCGTTGTGAAAGCGTCCTGCCGAATCCCGGGATGGTAAAGACATCAATAGGATCATCCGGAGACAAGCGCCGATCCCATCCAATCAGGAACCGGTAGCGCAACATCAATCCGATCTTAAATACCCGATTGATCCGTGCATCGGGCAGGGCTTTACGGATCTTGAGCGAGGACATGGAGGTCAGTACGCCGGACATCCAGGTGGCCGACAGATTGTCCCGGCTAAATGAGGAGGCAAACGGCTCGATCAGGCCGCCCGTCTCGCTGATCTCATATCTTCCCTCGTCGGAAAAGTTGCTGATGCCATAGCGAAAACCCAATCCGATCTGACTCCCGGGCTGATTGAAAGGCACGATAAACCCGGCCCCCGCCCGCAAATACATCCCGGTAGAAGTGTAGGTCCCATTATCTATGGCCCTTCTTGCGTCCTTTTCCCAATAGCCCAGTTCGCCCACCAGTTCGATTCGTTCCAGAAACTCTAGGGTGAGTCCACCCTCGACTTTGTATTCAAAAGGGAAAGGGAGGGTCAATATCTTGCCGTAGTCCACGTGGATGCCAATGTTGAAAGGTCGCTTGGGAATTACCAAAGCGGCCGCCTCGACGGTGGTTGCGGCAGTCGAGTCCATAGCCAGTAGTACCGAATCACTTTGCGCTGGCACGGCAGACAAGGAATCCATCGCAGGTACCGACAGCGAATCCACTTGCGCCAAACCGTACGATGCCGTCAGTACACTAAAAAAAACAACCAATAATCGTCTCGCCACTTGTGCAATCGGGATTAGTTTCTGGACAGAGGACATCAACCTCCTCGAAATTGGAGGACGTCGCGAAAAGAGAACTGGCCGTGATGCTCAAAACGCGTTCCACGTTTAAGGTCTGAGCGCGCTCATACAGGATCGTTAAGTCATACGTTGTGCCCTCAATCTCCAACTCGTAGTTCGTCTCATCCACCTCTACTTCCAAAGGTACTTGATATGACGTCAGGGTATCGCTGTTTGTGATCTCGAGTCCGTTTCTTAAGTTGCGGATGCGAGACACAACGACGGCGCCACTCTCGATGGTGGTCTGTATCTCCGACAGGCTGTCGAGCTCTGCTTCTTCCGCGCTAAGCTGTTCTGCTTTTTCCGAAAGGTCGACTTCTGCGATGGTCAGTGCCTCAATCGTCAAGGCGAGTGAATCCTCCAAACCTGTCTCCCCCTCCGAAATCGATTGGCTGAACCTGGTGGAATCCTCCCGGAGCGCTGTGACCTCCTGTTCCAGTAGGGTGACCTGAGCGCCGAGCGTATCGACTTCTTCTTCCACGAGATCGATGCTTTCAACCACGTCCTCAAATAAGGTATTATTGATAAACACGAGATTGGTGAAGGGCGCGGAGGCCACCCGTTCACATTCCTCGCATTCCTCGCAACCCCAAAGTGATAGGAAAGCCAGCAGGACAAAAAAACTGTAAATGACCGACCTCATAAGGGATCCACGTCAAAATGCATTCTGATACTTTTAAACGCTTGCAAAGCTAGCAACGTATCTCGTGTCACCAACAATAATTGCTTCGTTCCTCCGAGGCTCAAGCCCTCCTTTTCCAGCCTGATCAGCACTTGGTAGCGGTAGTAGTTGCGCACGCGATTGACCAGCGGCTCAATTGGGACCGAAACCCTACTTCCCAGATGCTTCCGGACCATGTAGCTGAACTGGTCGGCCGCCTGCTGAGCGGTGCGCTTGTCCTTGTGTCGGATCATCACCATGATCAACCGGTAAAAGGGCGGGTATTTAAACTCCAGGCGGTCTTTCCGTTCTTCTTCGAAGAAGGTCTCGTAGTCTTCGCGCTGCACATGCCTGAGCAGACGTAGGGAGGTGTCACTGGTCTGGATAATGACTAACCCTCTTCCTTTCTTACGACCCGCTCGGCCCCCAACCTGCGTCATCAGTTGAAAAGCTCGTTCGTGCGCCCTGAAGTCCGGAAAATGAATGAGCCGGTCGGCATCGAAAATGCCTACCAACTGTACATCATCGAAGTGCAGCCCTTTGCTGATGATTTGCGTCCCTATGATGACATCGATCTCCTTCTGTTCGAATCGGTCGATGATCTCCTGGTAAGCGTGCTTGCTGCGGGTACTGTCCAGATCCATGCGTTGGATGCGCAGGTCAGGCATCAATATTTCGAGTTCCTCTTCGACTTTTTCCGTTCCATGACCCATCGTCTTGATGTCGGAGGATCCACAGTTGTCACAGGTAGAGGGCACAGATTCCCGGTAGCCACAGTAGTGGCAGATCAGGCTATTTTGAAAACTGTGGTACGTGAGACTGACATCGCATTGGGGGCACTTGGGGGTGTGTCCGCAGTTCTCACACAAGAGGAAGGGCGCATAGCCGCGACGATTTTGGAAAAGCAACGCCTGGTCCTTGTCGGCAATGGTACGCCTGAGTTGCTCTAGTAGTACGGAAGTGAAGGTGCCTTTTAGCAGTCTTCGCTTGCGTTCTTTACTTAGATCAGCCAGCTCGTAAACTGGACCCGGTTGATCATGGTATCGCTGGTCCAGGGTGACCAGGCCGTACTTACCCTCCAGTGCATTCTGATAGGACTCAAATGAAGGCGTTGCGCTTCCCAAAAGGACCTTGGCCTTTTGTAAATGAGATCGATAGATGACGACATCTCTCGCATGGTACCGAGGAGCGGGGTCCTGCTGTTTATAGCTAGGCTCGTGCTCTTCGTCCACGATCACCAAAGAGAGGTCGGATATGGGCAGAAAAGCCGCGCTCCTGACGCCAATAACAAAATCATACGCTCCTGCGAGGCACTTTTGCCACAATTCTACGCGCTCACTGTCTGAGAATCGACTATGGTAGACCCCAAAGCGGCCCCCAAAGTACCGTCGGAACCGACCGATGATTTGAGTGGTCAGCGCTATCTCTGGAAGTAGCAATAGTGCCCGACCTCCCGCATGGATCGCATCATCGATCAAGGACATGTAGATTTCGGTCTTGCCACTTCCCGTGACCCCACGGAGGAGCGCAGTTGGGTGCTGCTCAAAAGAGTTGAGTAGCTGTTGCTTGGCCTGCGCCTGTTCCGGGGACAAGCTGGGTAAGGCGCTAGGAGCCTCCCCTTGGTAAGCCAGACGGTCTACCACTGCCTCCCACTCGACGAATATGCCATTTTTGACGAGCGTCTTTAGCGAGGAAGCGCTGGCCCCGTCATTGATGAGGTCTTGACGGGCAACGCCGTTTTTGTTTTTCGACGGCTCTTCCAGCAAGCCGATGGCTTTGAGGTAGGTGATGACCGCTTCGATTTGCTTCGGACGTTTGTCAAGTTGACCGGTGAGCTCGTCCAACGCCTGGTGGTTTTCAGCGAACTGATCTTGCAGTCTAATCCGCTTCTCTCTCTTGGGTAGGTACTTTTCCTTTACTTTTTCCAGGATGTGAATGATGCCTCTTTGCTGGAGCGACTTGATGCTTTTGAGCGGTTGGTCCGTAGCGAGCAATTTGAAAGCATCTTCCATCCCCAAATCCTGCTCCTGTAGTTTTCGGATGAGCCACTCTTCCGGTTCAGAAAGAATGAGCTCCTCTGGCACAACCAAGGGGTTGAGGCTGATCAGCGACTCGGAGGACAACTTAAACCCTGAAGGAAGGGCGGCCGCCAATACCTCTCCGAGACTGCACATGTAGTACGAACTCACCCACTCCAAAAAGGGGAATAGTGCAGAAGGAACCACGGCTGAAGTGTCGAGCAATTCCAAGACCGGTTTGATATCGCGGATCGAAGGCGGCCGATCTTCTTTGATTGAGCGAATGACGCCTGTATGGAATTTGGTACTTCCGAAGGACACAATGACCCGATGCCCCGGTTGAGCCTGAGGCCTCATCGCTTCAGGTACCTCATACGAGAATGTACCCGGCAGTGGCAGAGGCAATATGACGTCAACAAACGGCAATCAGCGGGGAAATTGACTACGAATATACAAGGAGTCGCTACTACAAGCCGAATGAACCCGGCATCAGGAGCCTGTGAGGCGGCTGATCTCGACGAAGGCATCTTCCACTGTCGTGACCGGACGTCGACAGACTTTTTCAGAACAGACGTAGATGGTTGTTTCACCATCCTTTGTCGTCTTATACTCCATTAGCGGTAGCTCCGATGGAACCGCGCTGGCCAAAACCACTCGGTGTGGGCGATGCGCTCTTTGGAGGTCCCGGGCAAATGCTTCGTAATCGGGCCCGATGACCACAATTTCCAGCTGCTTGATATGTTTGGCGGCTACGGTGATGCCCCAATTGGACATGTACTCCGGTTCTTGCTTGACCAGTGACTTTACCTTACTGACCATATCCTTGTGGATCTCGAGGAAGGTAGGATCATCAAAAATGATCGCCAGGCGATAAAGATTCTCCGCCATGATCGAATTGGAAGAAGGAATGACGTTGTCGAAGAGTTCCTTTTTCCGGGCAATCAAATTCTCTGCTTCAGTGCTAGTGTAGAAAAATAACTTTTCGTTTTCGTCGTAAAATTGGTCGATGACCTGCTGGGAAAGGCGCTTGGCCTCCAATAGGAATGATTCGTCAAAAAACGTCTCGTAGTACGTGACAAATGCCTGAATCACCGCAGCATAGTCTTCCAGGAATCCCTGGGTAGGCAACTGATGGGTACGGAGCAGCTTCCCGTCTTTGATCATTTTTCCTTTCAAAAAGCTAGCCACGCCTTGCGCCATGGTTTTAGCATCTTCGCTTCCTGTCGCTAGGTAGACGTCACAAAGCCCGGTCAGTGCCAGGCCGTTCCATCCGGAGATCAATTTGCTGTCCAGGCCAGGTCGGATTCGCTCTGCCCTTTTGGTAAGGGCCTTCGCCTTGAAAGCGCTGACGATTTCGGACAGCGCTTCTTTTGTTAGTTGGTGTTTGGACAGTACTTCTTCCTCCTCTTTGAGCGTACGTAGTACATTGGTTTCTTCCCAGTTTCCCTCTTCTGAGATGTCGTAGTAGTCTGCGACGACCTCTAGGTGATCGCCTGCTATGGCGGCGACTTCGTCGTAGCTCCATACGTAGAATTTACCTTCGACTCCCTCACTGTCCGCGTCCAAGGCCGCATATAAGCCGCCCGTATCATCAAGCATTTCCCGTTCCAGCCATTGGATGGTTTCATCCATGAGGGCACGGTAGCTGTCCTTTGGCTCCGTTTGGTAGGCTTTGGCGTAGAGACTCAATAGTTGCCCATTGTCATATAGCATCTTCTCAAAGTGCGGCACGTGCCATTGCTCATCCACGGAGTACCGGGCGAAGCCACCTCCCAGGTGATCGTAGATGCCACCGGCGGCGATTTTATCCAGTGTAAATAGCAAGTGCGCCTTAGCAGTGGGATCACCTGATACGTGGTAGTAAGTGAGCAGCCAATTCCAGACGGCTGGCATAGGGAACTTTGGCGCTTTTTTGATGCCTCCCCATTGCACATCAAACTTGTTGGAAAGGGACTGGAAGTTCTGATCTAATTCTTGTCTGGTGACTGGTTTGGCATCTTCAACCAACCCGTATTTCATGACTTCACTGGCGGCAATGTGTTCGGCAAATTTGTCCGCTGATTCGTTGAGCTTTTCCCGATTGTTTTGAAAAGCCCCGCTGATCGCATCCAATAGGTCAAGCCACCGTTGTTTCGGGAAGTAGGTCCCGCCGTAGAAGGGTTTTTGCTCTGGGGTGATGAATACATTCAACGGCCACCCGCCGTCGATACCCATGGCCTGTACGGCATTCATATAGATTTGGTCGATATCGGGGCGTTCTTCTCGGTCCAGTTTGATGTTGACGAAGTTTTCATTCATTACCCGAGCCACTGCGGTATCTTCAAAGGACTCGTGCGCCATCACGTGACACCAGTGGCAGGAGCTGTACCCTATGCTCAACAGTATCGGCTTGTCCTCCACCTTTGCCCGATTCAAGGCCTCCTGCCCCCAAGGGTACCAATCCACGGGATTGTCAGCGTGTTGGAGCAGGTAAGGACTAGTCGCGTCGACCAACCGATTTTTTCCTTCGGGAGTAGCGTTCATGTTTGCAGGGTTTTGTCCAGAGCAAGAGGCCAGGACCGTCACAATGAGAATAAAGCCTAGTGGTTTTGTCATTCGTTCAACTGCGCTCGTAATTGGGTCAATTCATTTGTAATATCGACCTTATTTCCCAACCGCTTTAGTCGAAGAATGGTTGCGTGAAGAAATTTTTGATGGCTTTCTGCTCCAGGATGCCTCGCTTTGTGTCGGAGGGCTCGAAGCACGGCCTGCCATTCGGTGATGAATGCCTGCGTTTCTTCATCGAGCCAGCAGGAGCCAAGATGCTCCCAGATGTAGTCAATCGCAAGGGGATTGGGGTGGACGAGGTCTTCGGTGTAGAACCGATAGTCCCTGAGCTGGTCCATCACGATCTCGTAGGAGGGAAAATAGAAGCAGTTATCGTATCGTCCCACGATGTCATGTACAGTTTGAATGAGTACGGCTTTGCTCTGATTATTTTCGACCAGTCCGTCCCGGATGTGTCTCACTGGGCTTACTGTCATCAACCAGTTGGCATCAGGCACCAGGGCATGGACCTGCTCAAAGGCGGCGGTGATCTCTTCGGGTATGAGCAGCCGCTTGCGAAAGTGCTTTTGAGGATAGCCGTGACAATTGGCCACCAGGCGCCCGGTTTCGACCAATTCATACACCCATGCCGTGCCAGGAGTGATGACGATCCAAGGTTGCTGCTTGAGACACTCGCGAACCGTCGCATGGACGGTCCTGATTTGCTCAAGCAGTTGATCTTTCGAGGGGTCAGATAGGGCGGAGTGTGTATCCCAGCTATAATGGATACCCTTCCATTCGAATATACGTTCCACCCTTGACGAGCTGCTCATTGCCGCTTGGATCAGTTCAAAGATCGATAAGGGATTGTAGATCGTCCCGTAGGGATTGATGTAGGTCTTCCATTTGTAGTCTTGCAGCTTCTGACCTATAGACGCTGAGAAGCACGAACCCATCAACAAGACCTCCTGGCTATGCAATAGCTTTGCCGGTAGTGGCACAGGGTCGAATGACAGTTGGAACGGGGCCATAGGCACGAACTAACAAAAAAACCCCGAATGCTGCCATCCGGGGTTCCTTTAGCGTGGTAAAATCTTACTCCTCCACAACATTGAGCGTGATCTCGTGATGCACTTGTTTGTGCAAGTCGAGCACAGCCGTATGTTCTCCCAGCTCCTTGATAGGGTGGGAGAAGGTCACTTTTTTTCGATCAACATCAAAGCCTTTACCGGCCAAAGCGTCCGCCACTTGTAGTGCAGTGATGGCACCAAAGATCTTGCCGCTGTCGCCAGCCTTGGTTTTAATGTCAAGTTTCATTTCGCCAATCTTCTCAGCTATGGACTGGGCATCTTTCAATGCCTTCTCCGCCTTGTGCGAGGCCTGGCGAATGTTCTCCTCGATCATTTTTTTATTGGAGGTACTTGCGATGATCGCAAGGCCTTGAGGGATCAGGTAGTTTCTGCCATATCCGGGCTTTACATTCACGATATCGTTCTTGTAGCCCAGTCCCTTCAGGTCTTCCTTTAGTATTACTTCCATGATCCGCTATTATTTGAGTGAATCTGCTACGTAGGGTAGGAGCGCCAGATGCCTGGCACGCTTTACCGCCTGCGCGACCTTTCGCTGATACTTCAAACTCGTGCCGGTAATTCGTCTGGGAAGGATCTTACCTTGCTCATTGACGAACTTCAGCAAGAAGTCAGCGTCTTTGTAATCGATGTATTTAATGCCGTTCTTCTTGAATCGGCAATACTTCTTTTTTTTCTGTTCCCTGTTGATGGGTTCGTTCTGTAGTGTCATGATGCTGCAGCCTCCTCTTTCTTGTCTTTTCTAAATGCGCCTTTCTTTCTACGTTCGTTGTACACGATAGCGTGCTTATCCAGCGCCGTCGTTAGGAATCTCAACACTGCCTCGTCTCGCCGATACTCGGTCTCAAGGGCCGCTACTACGGTAGGTTCTGCTTCAAATTCAAACAGCTGGTAAAATCCGGTCGTTTTATGCTGGATGTTATACGCCAGCTTCCGGAGTCCCCAGTTTTCCTCATTAACAATATCTGCTTTATTGTCTAAGAGGACTTTCTTGAATTTTTCGACAGTATCCTTCATCTGAGCTTCAG
>JBCCXG010000174.1:0-10053 GCA_039191945.1 Bacteroidota bacterium | reverse complement strand
TCCATCACCGCCGAACAGGTAAATAACGGCTCCTCCGACAACTGTTCTATCGCCAGTATCACCATTGACAAAACCAACTTCACCTGTGCCGATGTCGGGCCAAACACTGTCACACTCACCGTCACCGACCCTAGTGGAAATACCACCACTACTACCGCCATCGTCACCGTCGAAGACGCAACACCTCCCACCGCCCTCGCCCAGGACTTAACCATTGCTCTTGACGAGAATGGGCTCGCTTCCCTCACTACAGCAGAGGTCAACAATGGATCCACCGACAACTGCGGTATCGCCAGCATCGCCATCGATCAGGCCACCTTTGACTGTGCTGCCGTCGGTGAAAACACCGTCACACTCACCGTCACTGATATCAACGGCAATACCGACTCTGCTACAGCAATTGTCACGGTCGTCGATGATATCCCTCCAACGTTGGAGTGTCAGGATGTGACTGTCGCACTCGATGAAAACGGATTCGTTTCAGGCAATCCGTTCATCAATGGCGCGCTCGTCTCCCGATCGGACAATTGTCAGGTTCAAGGTGGCGTAGGTGTCACCGGACCGAACCAGTATGACTGCAGCTTTCTCGGAGAAAATTTCGTCACCATCTTCCAAAGTGATGTCAATGGCAATCAGGTGTCTTGCAGTTATGTCCTCACCATCATCGACGACAGCGCGCCCACGGCCATCACTCAAGACATCACCGTACAGCTGGATGCCTCTGGCAATGTCTCCATTACCCCAGAACAGGTAAATAACGGCTCCTCCGACAACTGCTCCACACTCCTCGCTCTAGACAAGACTGACTTCACCTGTGCTGACGTCGGTCCCAATACCGTTACCCTCACCGTGACCGATCCAAGTGGCAACACCGACTCCACCACAGCCATCGTCACGGTAGAAGACACCACCCCACCTGAAATCTTCTGCGAGGACGTCACCGTGGAATTAGATGAGAATGGACGAGGCAGCTATCCCTTGGCTGATGTGTTCTTTAACAGCTCTGACAACTGTGATATCTCCTTTGTAGGGATCAATGGGGGATTCTATGACTGCGACGATCTAGGAGAACAGACCGTAACCATTTTTGTGGATGATCCTAGTGGCAACAGAAGCACTTGTCAACCTAATGTGAAGGTTGTCGACCTGATCGCCCCTTTGGTACAAACCCAAGATGTGACCATTGCGCTTGACTCGAATGGCGTGGCTAGCATTACTAAGGAAGATATCGATGCGGGAACCACGGACAACTGCTCCTTAGCTGAGCTTTCTATTGACCGCTCGGAATTTACTTGTGCGGACCTCGGGACCAACACAGTCACTCTCACTGCTACCGACCTATCGGGAAACAGCACCTCCGTTACTGCTTTCGTCACGGTCATCGATCAGATCCCTCCGGTGGTCATGGCTCAAGACCTTACCGTGGCACTAGATTCATCAGGCCGCGCGATGATCACACCCCTGCAAATAGACAACGGATCGTTCGACAATTGTTCAGCTGATCTGACTTTGGACGTTACCGAATTCAGTTGCGCGGATCTGGGTCCTAATACGGTGACGCTCACCGCCACAGATTCAGCAGGGAATATCAGTAGCAGCACTGCCACGGTTATTGTGGAGGATGCTACACCACCAACGCTAGTGACGAAGTCGGTAGTCGTAGTCCTCGACGAAAGTGGCAGGGCTATCATCAGCGAACTCGATATCGATGATGGATCCACAGACAATTGCTCAGGGTCTTTGCATTTCAATCTAAGCCAGACCGAATTCGACTGTGAGGACCTCGGCATCAACCCAATCACCGTTAGGGCGTTTGATGATGCTGGCAATGAAAGCTCGACAGAGGTATTGATCTCCGTGGAAGACCAAAACCCACCCACCGTCAAAACACAGGACATTGTCGTGTCACTGGACTTAGCAACTGGAAGTATCTCGATCACACCAGAAGACATCGATGACGGCTCTAGCGACAACTGCACCATCGTCGACAAACGCCTGGATATTTCAACTTTTGATTGCCTGGCCGTAGGTGAAAACACGGTAACCCTTACCATCGAAGACCAAAGTGGCAATGAAGCGTCGGCCGTCGCCCAAGTGACCATTGTCGTCGACGGAGACATCATTCCCAACGCAGTATGCCAGGACATCACGGTAGCACTTGACGAAAATGGGCAGGCCACCATCACTGCATCCGATTTGGACGGAGGCAGTACGGACATTTGTGGTATACAAAGCTTCTCACTGAGCCAATCAACATTCTCTTGCGAAGACCTGGGGAGCAACGAAGTCGAATTCAAAATTCAAAACCAACTGGGCAATGAAAGCACTTGCATTGCCAATGTCACGGTCATCGATGAGATGGCTCCTACACTGGTGAATATCCCACGGTCACCCGTGGTATTTGAAGTGAATAAGGGTTGTTCGGCAAATGTTGACCTCAGCGAACTAGGCATCACCGCTGAAGACAATTGTGGTAGGGCTAAGGTGAGCTTTGCTCCGTCATCGGGCATTTTCGCAGTATCTGATAGCGCTTATCAGTTCACAGCGACCGCCAGGGACGCGGCTGGGAACACCACCGTGGCGACATTTGAGGTTTTGATCCGTAAGAAGACACCATTTATTTCGATAACGAGTCTTACGGGCAGGACGGGTTTGGCAAGAATTTCAGGCATTTATGACCAAAAGGAAATTACCTCTCTACTGATCGACTGGGGCGATGGGTCAGCAAAGACACCTCTGACCACAAGAGGCTTCCTATTTGAAGGGTCCCATCGATACAGACAGCCTGGGCAGTACATCGTAACAATCGATTTTACCAACTCATGTGGCACAACTGATCAGCTAACTAGGACTGTTCTAGTAGAAGGCGGCCTGTTATCCATCCAAGACCCCAAAGAGGTGTTGGGAGACCGTGCAGGGGAAAGCATTGTCGGTACGATGGAGCTGATCACCTACCCCAATCCATTTACCAGAAAATTGAATGTGCGATTCACACCTAATGTATTGGACGTCGTAGAAGTGGTGATTTACAGCCTGGAGGGTAAAGAGATACATCGAATGTTTGCCGGGGAAGTGCAGGCAGCAATGAATTACAATTGGTCGTTCGAAAGCACGGAATTGCTCTCAAGTGGCATGTATTTGATTAAGATCAAAGGAGCAAGCACCGACCTAACAAGGCGGGTTCTCTTTGAGCGGCGTCTGATAGGACCTAATGGCCGATAGGGCAAGGAATTGCCTTTCTCATTCAAGAAAAAACGGGCAAGATGCCAAGGTTCAATCTCGGCATCTCCACCCGCGCTTAAAATTGTTACGCTCGTTTGATGATATCTACTTCCCGGTGATAGTCACTGGCTAGCCCATTGAATGGGAGAAATACCCTGAGGCGCCCATCACTGTACTCCGCGGTGATTTCATTGTAGTCGACCTGGGCAGGAATGACCATGCGCTTCAATAGATAAGGCACCTTCATGTCCTGCAATGTGATCAGATTGTATATAAAAAGATTGTTGCTATCAATTTCTACGTTGAAGTCCTCAGGGTTGACTCCCGCCAATTGGACATTGTAGATATAGCCCTCCTTTCGCTTTTCCAGCTTCATAAAGGGCATGGCTATTCCGCCATTCAACACATTGACTACGCTAGCGGTCTGCGCTAAGCTTCTTGTTACGTTGTTCTCTACCTTCATCGCTCGTTTCCTTTCTTAGTTGAGATCAACGGGGCAAATGCCATACCGGACGGGTTTGCTCGCTGATTCTATGTCACTTTGTCTTGAAAAAGACGTCAGCTGACAGGTTGTCATTTATACCCCATCCTCATCTTTCTACAGATTGTCTGTCAAATCCGACAGTCCTGCGGAAACCTGCTGCTGATTCATTTGTCATTCTCTTACTTTGAAACGTGTCACAAACTCAAATTATTAGCTATATGAAGAAATTATTCTTCCTTCTATTTGTGGGCTTAACTGCCCTGGCACACGGCCAACGTCCTGATGTATTAATTGGTAATGACTATGAAAGCATTTCCGGCTTTGGCGGCCCCTTTTTGAGCTTCGTTCCGATTGGCGGTAAGCTCTCCGTTTTCACTGGTGGAGGTGGTGCCATACTGTTGGACAACACCTTCTATCTCGGTGGATACGGCATGAGCATGGCTGATGATCGGACGATCACTCAAGAGGGAAACGAGTACGGCGTGGATTTCGGTCACGGTGGATTGATGTTGGGTTACAACTTCCGCCCCGAGAACCTGATTCACTTTAGCGTCGGCTCCAAACTAGGCTGGGGTACCCTCTCGTATAGGGCCCGAGCTGATAACGTGCGAAATGTCAACGACAAAATTTTTGTCGTGCATCCAAGTGCAGAAGTGGAATTCAATATCACGCATTGGTTCAAAACCAATGTAGGCCTTGGCTATCAGCAGGTGATTGGGGTAGACGACTTTTTTTACGACACTGCAGAAGCCAGCGGACCAGCAGTGTCAGTTTCTTTGTTGTTTGGTTGGTTTTATTAATTTGCTGTCACTTATGCAGCCCTCTCGAAGCGTTATTGTTGGATTTTTAATTGTTGCCATCGGCTTGTTCTTGCTAGCCGATAACATGGGATTTATTCCCTACGAACTGTATTTCTTAAGGTCGTGGCAAATGCTGCTGATCGTGATTGGTGTGTTCAATTTTCTCACCGGTCGCAGATCATCTGCTATTGTCTTATTCACTATCGGTCTATTCTTCCTGATACAGGACTATGGACCCTACGATTTCCGGGATTTTTGGCCAGTGATTCTGGTGATCATCGGAGTCGCGCTGATCCTCAGCCGTAAGTCACTGGGGCTTAGTTCGAAGGAACGCAATGAGAATTACTTTGACGATGTCAACATTTTTGGTGGAGGGGAAAAGAAGTTTGTCAGCCATCATTTCGAGGGGGGAAAAGTCACGAATATCTTTGGCGGTGCCACCATCGATCTGAGGGATTCAATCCCTGTCGAGAATGCCGCGATAGAGGTTCACACCGTTTTTGGGGGCTGTGAGGTCATTGTCCCCGAAGACTGGATTGTAAAAATTGAGGTGTTCTCGTTATTTGGGGGCTTCAGCGATGAGCGACGGAGTGCAGCTCCCACTCCAGACAGCCCGCATGTGGTGGTACAGGGCTTCACCATCTTTGGTGGTGGTGAGCTAAAAAACAGCTAAGGCGATCCATTCTTGATCGCCTTTGCCTTTGATGAGTGTAAAACTGAGCGGATTATTCTTTGATCTCCACGCCTTTCCAAAAGGCCACGTGCCCTTTGATGGCTTTGGCCAGTTCTGAAGGAGTCGGGTAGTACCAGGCAGCATCCTTGTTCTCTTTGCCATCCACTTCCAGGGTGTAGTAACTCGCTTGGCCTTTCCAAGGGCAAACCGTATTTGTCGCACTTTCTTTGAAGAATTCTTTATTAAGAGAATCTGCTGGGAAGTAATGATTGTTCTCCACGACTACCGTATCATCACTATCCGCTAGCAGCGTATCATTCCAATATGCTTTCATAATATCAATCGTATTGTGATTTGAGCTTTCCGATTATTCATACTTCGAAAGTAGATACAATGTTTCTTTGCCCGGTCTATTTGTCTCGTGCCGAACCTTTATTGGTCATTGCGTGGGTTGCTTAAATATGTCATTGGAAATACCATCACCCACTACCAAGTCATCAAAAACGAATTCTCTCTCAGCCTCCTCCGTCTTGATCCAAATGACTGTAGGAAACGTGACTCCGCCAAATTGCTTGAAGATATCGTAGGTCTTCGTCAACAATTCGATCTCATCGCCAAGGGTCTCGCGGCGATTCACTTTTCGCAAGTAATGCTTCTCGACATCCACAAAATAGTCGTACTGTACCTCCTCTCGCAGTTCCGTGAGCCAGTACATGTAAATCCCTTCTTCTTTGACCTTGCCCTTGTATTCCAAAACCGCATCTCGCGGGATAGCTGATCCATAGTCAAAGAGGTGGGTGATCATCTCCTGCTCATGGGTCAACATCAACTGGGGCTTGCCCACTTTGGTCCAAGGTGCCACGGTCCAGGCCACCTGTCCATCAAATGCCTCGGTGTAGGGCTCACCTTGCCACATGCCCTTCAGAAGAATCTTGTTGGGCCTTTTGGCATGTAGCGTATAAGTCGTCCTCTCATTCCCTTTGAACCAAGCGCCTTCCACGGTCACCGTACGTACCTGGTCCCAGAAATCTTGCGTGTGGGCTGCGTAGTGCGTCTCGAGGATGCGCTCGATGTTTTGAGCTCTGAGGCCATGGGCAATGACAAAAAGCAGGAGTATCAAGAGTACATTTCCTATCTTCATGGAGGATCAGTTTTACGCTATTCTGTGCGATAACCTTGCCACTATTGTGCCAAAGGCTTTGCACATTTGTCTGGAGATTTAATTTAATAAAAGACAGTTGGAGCTCAATGATGTCCTCGGAAGAATCAGGGTAGCAGGCCTGCTTTTCCTTTCCATCCTGATGGTGGGTACGCTGGTCTATAAGCTGATGGACCCTAACGCTACGCTTCTGGACTCCTTCTACATGACCGCCATCACGGTCGCCACCATCGGGTTTCACGAGGTGGTAGACCTCGCGGATCATCCCGGCGGCCGACTATTCACCATCCTATTGGCTTTTTCCGGTATTGGAATTATTACCTATTTTTTTTCAAACTTAGCGGCGTTGTTCATTGAAGGTGACCTTCGACGGGCTTTCCAAAGACGACAGATGGAAAAGAAGATCAAGAATCTTGAGGCACACTTTATTATCTGCGGCTGCGGTCGTGTGGGACGAAATATTGCCTTGGAATTGCATGCAACCAAACGGCCCTATGTGCTCGCTGATCATGAGCTGGAGGTCATTGAGAAGCTCATCGTCGACGAGCGACTCGAAGGCGCACTGTTCCTTGCCGGGGACTGCACTGATGATGACTTCTTGATCCAATTGGGGGTCAAGAGAGCGCTGGGTATCTTTGCGACCACAGGAGACGACAACACCAACCTCGTCACTACACTTTCGGCTCGGGTCCTCAATCCGGCCATCAAGATTGTCTCACTAGCCAAAGACCTCAGCCATATGAAGAAGATCAAGAAAGCAGGCGCCACGAAAGTGGTCAGTCCGGCCTTCATCGGTGGCATGCGCATGGCCTCAGAGATGATCAGACCGCAAGTGACGACCTTCCTGGACGACATGCTGCGATCCAGTTTCAACCAACGGCTTGAAGAGATCACCATACCGATGAGTGCGCAGGGAAAGCAGATCCAGGAACTACAGATCGACCGATTAAAGGAAACGGTAGTACTTGCGATCCACGAAAATGACTCCTGGCTGTACAACCCGCCTACTGACTATTCGCTGCAGGGCGGCAGTCATGTGATCATCATGACCACGCCCGACGAGCGGCTAGAGCTGGAGCGGAAGCTGTCCTAGAGCGTAACGTCAAAAGATTCAAAGATACCATTTGGCACTTGGGTAAGTACTTGCACACTTTCCAAGTCACGAGCACCCCGCTCCGCTGAGAGCTTAATGTTACCCATAGGCACGTAATCGTCCCACGGACGAGTAAAGCCTGGTACGGAGTCCGCTTCATCTCGGTAAAATGCCCATTGCTTCACCAAATCCTCTTGCTGAGAGACCCATACGTCGTAAGCATTGTTGGGCGTGACACCCACACCCTCAAACGCTAACCTGACCACATCAGACTTCTCTCCGGATGCCGTAGTGTCCTCTCCAATATAAGTCAACGTGACACCCGAGTCTTTGAGCTTGAAGGGCATCACCAACCAATAAGAATCGTTGATCCAGATTCGTTTGCCTTGCTCCAGGTACTTGGCTAAGGTATCGGGCTGCTCTTGCACCTGACCATCGATCCATACGGTGCCTTGCCCTGTTTTCTCGTTCACAATGATCTTCTTATCCTCGTTCTTAAACTCTATCCGCACATCACCGGTTTGCTTGTCCCAGAGTAGCGTTCGAAACCCAAAGAAATCCCAAAATAGGTAGCGTGTATTGTCCCAGTTTGCTCTACCTCCCATCGCGGTCATCACCTTGTCGGCAATCTGCATGGCCTTATCATCGGAGCCTTCCAGATTGAACCCGGGGGCTGGAGGATTACCGACCACAGGTGTTTCTGCTACCTGATCCGCAGGAGGAGCACCGCAGGCGGCAAAAAGGAATACAAGAAGAACGAAGGAGAGATGAGTAAGCGTTTTCATGAGTTGGTTTTAGATAAAAACAAAGAAAGGCACCCTAGCGGCGCCTTTCATGAAGATCTTTGGTCGACTTTACTGGCCGCCGGCCTTGAACTGGTCAAACCTTGACATGCCCTCGCGCCGAGGGAAAACATTGTCCTCGATATCTACATCGGCAGTTTTTCGATTGGGGTCCAACGACACACTGACCACCTTTTTGTCCTTCACGAAGACCTTAGTCACTGATTTCTCATTGATTTTCCAGATCTCTGCAGGAATCTGCTCAATCTCCGTCGTCTGGTCCTCGTACGTCCATTGAATCAATAGCGGCGTGACCAGACCTCCCTGGTTCTTAAAGGTGATCTCATAAAAGTTCTTGTCAGCCAGCTTTGCGCGAATCCCCTCGTTGTCGTAGCCGGTCATGAACTCACTCCAGGCCGACCGCTGTGCATCTTCCAGTTTGAACATCTGAGGCTCTTCCCCAAATGACGTCTTCCCATCTCCATCGATCGCCGCATCGGACACGGTGACGTTTCGCGTCTCCAAGCCATCCTCCTCGTTTTGCATCCGCATCCACTTCACGTTGTCCACGGACACGTCCACATAGTCGGTGGTGTAGAACCACCCCTTCCAGAACCAATCCAAATCGACAGCAGAGGCATCCTCCATGGTTCGGAAAAAGTCCGCCGGAGACGGATGTTTGAATGCCCAACGCTCCGCATAGGTCTTGAATGCATAGTCGAAGAGCTCAGGCCCCATGATGGTCTCTCGTAGAATATTGAGTGCGGTCGCCGGCTTAGCATAAGCATTGCTGCCAAACTGCCTAATCTGCTCTGAGTTGGTCATAATCGGCCTTGCCAGCCCTTGCTCACCACTCATGTAGGGAACAATATTCGCCGCAGGCCCACGTCGGGAAGGATAATCGGGATCCCAGTCTTTCTCCGTCAGGTACTGGACAAAGGTATTGAGCCCCTCATCCATCCAGGTCCACTGCCGCTCATCGGAGTTGATGATCATTGGGAAGAAGTTGTGACCCACCTCGTGAATGATTACACTGATCATCCCGTACTTCTTGCGGTCAGAGTAATTACCATCTGCATCCGGACGGCCGTAGTTGAAGCAAATCATTGGGTACTCCATGCCAATGGACGCCGTATGCACGGATATCGCTACTGGATAGGGATACTCGATGGTGTGCTTGGAATAAGTCTCCAAAGTCTGCGCTACTGCCAAGGTCGAATACTCCTCCCACAGGGGATTGCCCTCCTTAGGATAATAAGACATGGCCAAAGGAGAATTGTCATCGCTCAGCTTCACCGCCATCGCATCCCAAATGAATTTGCGGCTAGCGCAAAATGCAAAATCCCGGACGTTGTCCGCCTTGAAAGACCAGGTTTTCGTGTCGCTCGCTTTGGTTTTTTCCGCTTTACGAGCCTCTTTTTCCGTGACAATCATCACCGGCTTGTCGTAGGTGCTTTTCGCCTTTTCAAATCGAGCCAGCTGATCCTCAGTGAGCACCTCTTTCATATTTTGCAGGGTCCCACTGGCTCCTACGATGAAATCTGAAGGAACCGTGATGTCCACTTCGTAGTCACCAAAAGTCAAGGCAAACTCGCCACGCCCCAAGAATTGCTTGTTTTGCCAACCCTCCACATCGTCATAGACCGCCATTCTTGGGAAGAACTGGGCGATGGTATACAAGTAATTGCCATCTTCGGGGAAGAACTCCATCCCTGATCGACCGCCATCATCGGCGCGATTGTTCACATTATAGGACCAATCAATTTTGAAGGATACATTACCCCCTGCTTTCAAAGGCCGCGGGAGATCAATACGCATCATGGTCTTATTGATCATGTAC
>JBCCXG010000173.1:0-10066 GCA_039191945.1 Bacteroidota bacterium | reverse complement strand
TGCCGGCCGCGCAAAAAGTTCAAAGAAAGAGACAGTTATGTTGAGAAGCCATAGCATGGCACCGGCCACCCGGCGCTATGGTGATTCAACAAATCTATGGTAACTGGCTATTTCAAAGAGATTTATGGATGCAATAGATCCTCTATTGCATATTTCAGGTTGAACCCGCTGGAGGCTCAATATCAGGTCAAAAGATTCCCGATAGTAGCGTTTTGGGTTACCCTTGATGGGGCAGTCACGCGATCATGGTAATTTTAAAGAAGAGGGTTGCAAGAAGTCTTGTGCATAACTTAAGTCTCTTTGAGATGGTTCGAAGTCATATGGTCGCCTCTTATTTTTAAAATATCTACCCATGAGAACAATGAAGCTATGGTATGCGATGGCCTTGAGCCTGATCCTTACGGAGGTAAGCGCCCAACGACCTACGGCTATCGAGCCTATTCCCTCGCCCCAGCAGGTCGCCTGGCAGCAAATGGAGTTTTACATGTTCGTCCATTTCAACATGAATACTTTCAATGGGCAGGAGTGGGGCTACGGAGATACACCGGCGCAGACTTTTAATCCTACACAGTTAGACACGCGACAGTGGGCACGCATAGCCAAAGAAAACGGTATGACCGGCATCATTCTCACTGCCAAGCATCACGATGGCTTCTGCCTATGGCCCTCGGAGTTTACAGACTACTCCGTGAAAAATGCCCGCTGGAAAAAGGGCAAGGGTGACGTCGTCGCGGACTTAGCCGCCGCCTGCAAAGAATACGGTCTCAAAATGGGCGTATACTTATCACCATGGGATCGCAATCATCCAGACTACGGCAGGCCAGAATACATTACCTACTTCCGGAGTCAGCTGCGGGAATTACTTACCAATTACGGAGAGGTATTTGAAGTGTGGTTCGATGGTGCCAACGGCGGCGATGGCTATTATGGCGGCGCCAACGAGGTTCGAAAAGTCGATAAGCAGTCCTACTATGACTGGCCCAATACGATCAAAATTGTGCGCGAGTTGCAGCCCAAGGCCATTGTGTTCAGTGATGCTGGTCCAGACTGTCGGTGGGTAGGCAATGAAGACGGCCGCGCTGCAGAGACGACTTGGTCGCCTTTGTTGCGAGACAAAGTTTATCCTGGGATGCCTGAGTATGCCAGACAATACGCCAAGGGGCAAGAGAACGGGACGCACTGGGTGCCGGCGGAGACGGACGTTTCTATCCGGCCCGGATGGTACTATCACCCCAACGAAGATGACAAGGTCAAGACGTTGCAAGAGTTATTGGATATCTACTATGAATCCGTAGGACGCAATACTACACTGTTGCTCAATTTCCCCGTAGACCAGCGAGGCATCATTCATGAAAACGACGAACGTCAACTGAAAAAGCTCACCGCGCAGCTGCAGCTGGACTTTGAAGAGGACCTCGTGTCAGGTAGAACCGTGACTTCGACGAAGAAACGAGGCAAAGGTGCCAGGTACGAAGCCAACCATACGACAGATGGTGATTATGAAACTTACTGGACCACAGACGAGGGCACTACTTCTGCGTCACTCACCATTGATTTCGAGGAGCCTACAACCTTCAATAGGTTCTTGGTCCAGGAATACATTCCGCTAGGGCAGCGGGTCAAACGTTGGACGTTGGAGGCACAGATCAAGGGGGAGTGGGAGACCATCGATTCACAGACGACGATAGGCTACAAGCGAATCCTGCGGTTCGAAGATGTGACAGCCACCAAAGTGCGACTCAATATATTGGATGCGCGCTCATCTCCTTTGATTTCGACGATTGAAGTCTACAATGCACCTGCCGTAGTCGATGTACCCACCGTACGCCGCAACAAATCGGGTGAGGTCTCTCTTCTGGCACCGGATGATGAGGTGCAGATCTACTACACGGTCGATGGTACGGAGCCCAGCCTACAATCTGCGTCCTATACACAACCCCTTTTGGTTGATAAACCTACGTGGATCAAGGCCATTGCATTTGATCCCAAAACCCAGCGATTGAGTGATGTGCAATCTGTTCACTTCGACGTTAGCCACCGTCGATGGAGCTCGGAGCTCCCTGAGGCCATCGACGAAAACAGTGGATCCAACGCTGTACTGACTCAAAATAGCCTCACCATTGACTTGGGAGAGGAGTTGGTGCTCCACGGTTTTGCCTATACGCCGGATCAGAGCAGGTACCCTCATGGGGTCATTACTAATTATGTACTGGAGTTAAAGTCTACGTCGAAGAATCCCAACATCGAAAGCAACAGATGGCGCCCGGTAGCCATCGGCGAGTTTCCAAACATGGCCAACAATCCAGTTCGCCAGGAAATCCGCTTCAACGAACCCCACGTTGCCCGATTCATTCGGTTCAAGGCGAAGCAACTGGTGACCGTCGGGGAGGAGCCCATTGTGGCGGAAATTGACGTGATCACGGAGTAGCTGCGGGTTGCTGATTGGGCAGATCGGCGAGTACTTTTGACCTTTGCTCACCCTGAATTGCTAAATTGATATATTTATGCTAAATAAATATACTTGATGGTGCACCACCCCAATTGTCCTAAATGCAAAAGTGATCATGTGATCAAAAGTGGGATTTTGAACGAGAGACAAAGGTTCAAGTGCAAACAGTGCAATTACTACTTCACGGTCAATAAGCTCGGAAAGCAAGTGGATAGCTACACGGTGATCAAGGCCTTGCAGCTTTTCGTAGAAGGTGTCAGCTATCGGGAAATCGAGCGATTATTGGGAATCAGCCACGTCTCGGTGATGAACTGGGTGAAGCGCTATCAAGTGAAAAGGCCTGAGAATACGCACTACCGACCTACTTATAAAATATTGACCCATAGTGAGTTAATGAGTGCCATGGACGACAAAGAGTTTCTAAGAGGTGCTGGTATGATATTGACGGAGCTCGGCGATAAATACATGATGATCAAATGGGAGCGATTTAGAGAATAACTATAGTATTAGTGAAAAAAGGCACAGCTTCAGGTTAGCAGCTGAAAACTTTTCAGATTGGATGCCATCGAATTCGAAAATTTTCAAAATGAGTCAAGTAACTAACCTAATCTTTTGCCAAAATGAAAATCTCTACGATGGCCTTGGCGATCCCCATGCTCGTCAGTCTCCAGGGTTTCACGCAAGAAACGAGGGATATCTACCCTGTTTCCAACTATAAGCCGCTCAAAATAGATGTTACTGAAAATGTCTATTTGCGATTCATTCTCTGGCATCAGCAATGGCTGATCACCAACAACCTGGAGGACGATTCTAAGTTTCAGATGTCATCGTTTGCCAGAAGGAGCAGGGTGCTCGCTTATGCTCAGATTTCACCGAGATTCCTTATCCTTACACATTTCGGTTTGAATAATCTCTCATCACAAGCCAACCTCACGTCACTTGGCAACAATGGCGACGGCCCGCAATTTTTTCTCCACGGGGCCTGGACGGAATTCAAAGTGTCCAATTCAGATGCGCTTTATGTGGGGACCGGTCTGCATTATTGGAAAGGTCTCACCCGACTGGCCAATGCATCTACGCTGAACTTTATGACGTTGGATCAGGCCAGACCCTTCGTCCACTGGCACTCACTGGGGATCACGGACCAGTTTGCCCGACACATGGGCATCTATGCCAAAGGCCAGATTGGGAAATTTGACTACCGACTGGCTTGGAATAACCCTTTGAATCCTGACCGCTCTTTGGGTGGTGGCGCCAACTTTGGGGGCGCATTCACCGATTCGGAACCTTCTGACCTTACCTACAATGGGCGCAATGTTACCGATGCTAATGAAGATCCTGTGGGTAACTCCATCGTCGAGGGTTACTTCCGATACAACTTCTTCGATACCGAATCCACCAAGTTGCCCTATCAGGTGGGTACTTATTTTGGCAACAAGACAATTTTTGGGATCGGCGTTGGCTTCTTCAGTCATACAAACGGCATGTACAACAATGCCACTGAGGAGCACGAGGACCTCTTTCACTTTGCGATCGACGCCTTTTACGACGCCCCCTTAGGCAGTGGGGCGATTAGCGCTTATGCTTCCTTCATCAATTTCGATTACGGTGAGAACTATGTCTCTCGATGGGCAGGTACGGGTACGAATCTTTATACGCAAGTGGGCTACCATCTTCCAAATCTGCACATCATGCCTTATGTGGCGATGCAGTCCGGATACTACGACGCCCTCCAAGACAACGTAAATTCTCTTGATTTTGGCATTAACTACTACGTGAATGGGCACAACGCCAAGATCACGCTAGAATATCATATGGAACGAAACGACTTCAGAGATTCTCCTGCAGAAGAAGTCGGTGGAAACAACGGAAACATCTCACAGATCCGGCTACAGACACACATTTTCCTTTAGAAAAACTTAAACCAATCTAATCATGTCTAAAAATCTAACAGAATATTGGAAGAGGAACCTCAAATACCTGGGGATTCTTCTTGCTATCTGGTTTGTCGTATCCTACGGGTGTGGGATTCTCTTCGCCGATGCGTTGAATGCCGTACAACTCGGAGGATTTCCCTTGGGTTTCTGGTTCGCCCAGCAGGGTTCTATTTATGTATTTGTGATTCTGATCTTCGTTTACGTCAAGTTGATGAACGATTTGGACAAGGAGTTTGACGTAGACGAGCAGTAATCATGGATGCACAAGTTTGGACTTATGTGATGGTGGGTGGCACGTTTGCCATTTACCTCGGTGTTGCGATTTGGGCCAAGGCCGGATCGACGAAAGAATTCTACGTCGCTGGTGGCGGGGTGCATCCGCTGGCCAATGGTATGGCCACTGCTGCGGATTGGATGTCAGCCGCCTCTTTCCTGTCGATGGCTGGATTGATTTCATTCATGGGGTTTGGCGGTGCGCAGTACCTGATGGGCTGGACCGGAGGCTACGTACTGTTGGCGTTGCTATTAGCTCCGTATCTGCGGAAATTTGGCAAGTTTACCGTACCCGATTTCATCGGGGAGCGATACTATTCAAAGCAGGCCCGACTGGTGGCTTTGATCTGCGCCCTCTTTGTCTCTTTTACCTATGTCGTAGGCCAGATGAAAGGCGTCGGTGTGGCTTTCGCACGGTTCCTCAACGTACCTTTTGAGACCGGCGTGCTGATCGGTATTGGCATTGTATTCTTCTACGCGGTATTGGGAGGAATGAAGGGGATCACCTACACCCAAGTGGCGCAGTATTGTGTATTGATCTTTGCATTTACCGTCCCTGCTATCTTTATCTCATTGCAGATGACAGGCAATCCCATTCCTCAGCTGGGCTTTGGTGGCCAACTGACCGATGGCACTTACCTACTGGATAAGCTCAATCAAATATCCGTAGACCTTGGTTTTGCGGAGTACACGGCGGTCAATCGGGGCAATACCGTGAACATGTTTTTTATCACCGCGGCGCTGATGTTTGGTACCGCCGGGCTCCCACACGTCATTGTTCGATTCTTCACTGTTCCCAAAGTGAAAGATGCGAGGCTTTCTGCAGGTTACGCGCTGGTCTTCATCGCTATTCTTTACACGACCGCTCCTGCAGTGGCTGCATTTGCCCGGACAAACTTGATCAACACCGTATCCAATAGCAGCTATAGCGATGTACCACAATGGTTCACCAACTGGGAAGGCACGGGCCTGCTCACCTTCGACGACAAGAATGGTGACGGGGTGATCCAATACGTTGCAGATCCGGCGGTGAACGAATTGACAATCGACCGGGATATCATGGTCTTGGCCAATCCCGAGATTGCTAACCTGCCTGCCTGGGTAGTTGCACTGGTGGTTGCTGGTGGTTTGGCAGCTGCTTTGTCAACGGCTGCAGGCCTTCTTTTGGTGATTTCTACCTCCATTTCGCACGACTTACTGAAAAACTACTTGCGCCCAGATATCTCCGAAAAAGGTGAGCTACGGGCGGCGCGTATCAGTATTGCGGTGGCAGTCGTTGGTGCGGGTCTGGCGGGTATCAATCCTCCCGGATTTGTGGCGCAAGTCGTGGCCCTGGCTTTTGGACTCGCTGCTTCATCCTTCTTCCCGGCCATCATCCTCGGCATCTTTGACAAAAAGATGAACAGAGAGGGAGCCATTGCAGGGATGATCGTGGGGATCGTGTTCACGGCTGCCTACATCATTTACTTCAAACCGCAACTCGGGGGGCCGGGTACGCCGGACGGTTACTGGTTTGGTATTGCTCCTGAGGGTATTGGTACTTTGGGCATGCTGATCAACTTCGTCGTTTCCATCGTGGTCTCGAGGACTACGGCAGAGGTGCCGCAGGAAGTCCAGGACTTGACGGAGAGCATTCGCTATCCACGAGGAGCCAAGGAAGCGGAGGCCGCGCATTGAGCGGATATTCAAGGAAGCTTTATTAAATTGTTATGATGAGAAGAAAGCGTCAGGTGGGATTAGCGGGTTTGTTCCTGTTGTTCATGCTGCTCTTGAATGTACCATTCATTTCGATCCCTGATGGTACGGTGGCCGGCATGCCTCGCCTGATGCTTTATTTGGGAATTGTTTGGCTCGTCCTCATCGTGTTGATGGGGATCATCTACAATCAAAAGGAGCGATCCTGATCATGAAGGCCTGGGTCATCATCATATTGTCTTTGGTGTACCTGAGTGCCTTGTTTGCGCTAGCATATTTTGTCGAGTCCCGTTACCGCTCAGGGCGGCCGTTTTTCAAAAGCCGATGGATCTACGCCTTTGCCCTCCCGGTGTATTGCACCGCTTGGACCTACTATGGTAGCGTCGGGAAGGCAGTACAAGATGGTTGGGAGTTCCTGACCATTTACCTCGGTCCGGTATTGACCATACCGCTATGGTGGCTCGTTCTCAGAAAGATGATCCGAATATGTAAGGTCCAACGAATTTCGACCCTACCGGACTTTGTAGCCAACCGTTACGATAAGAGCCTCACGATCAGTGTACTTTCAAGTGTCTTTATCGTGCTTGGGATCATCCCGTACATCTCCATTCAGTTGAAGTCTATTGCGAGTTCTTTTCAGATACTGACACGCGGTGTACAGCATGCGGATCACTCGACCTACTGGATCTACGACAGTGCTTTTTACCTGTCGATGATCCTCGCGGTTTTCATTATCGTCTTTGTCTTTCGATCGCTCGAAACGACCGAAAAGCACCGCGGCTTGATGGGTGCCATTGCGGCAGACTCCATCGTGAAGTTGTTCGCTTTTCTCATTTTGGGGGGATACGTCACCTATTTCCTTTTTGATGGTTTTGGAGATGTCTTCTCGCGTGTTGAAGCTTCCGCCGTGGGCAAGTTTGAGCGTATTGCTCCCGGTCAATCCATCGAATGGCTCGTACTGATGCTGCTGTCTATGGCGGCCATCATGCTTTTGCCGAGGCAGTTTCAGGTAGCAGTGGCGGAAAATGAAAATGAAAACGATATCAGGACGGCTGCATGGATCTTGCCTTTGTACTTGTTGCTGATCAATCTTTTTGTGGTACCGATTGCCCTCGCTGGAAGCGCTATGCTACCCGCCTCTGTGGATCCTGATTCTTACGTCTTGGCGTTGCCCTTGTCTCAGGGGCAGACAGCACTGGCTGCGATCACGTTCCTTGGCGGCTTTTCGGCCTCGGTCGCTATGATCATTGTATCGACGAGCGCTTTGAGTATGATATTAAGCAATAGCCTTCTGGTTCCGTTGGTGCTGAAGCGGGTAGAGAATCAGCGGCTATATGCCAACCTTCCCTTGAAGTCACGTCGGCTTGCCGTTTGGGTGATCCTTTTCGTGGCCTATTTCTTTTACAAGTTCATCGCGGAGCGATTTCCACTCGCTTCGATCGGTCTGGTCTCTTTTGCTGCAATGATCCAGTTTGCTCCATTGGTTTTGGGGGCCCTTTTTTGGAGGGACGGCAACCGTCATGGGGCTCAGTGGGGACTTATTGGAGGGTTTACAGTTTGGGCTTACACTCTGGTACTGCCGACATTGGTCGATGTGGGCCTACTTCCCCAGACGGTAAGCGCTGAAGGACCCTTTGGACTGAGTTGGCTGCGGCCCGAGCGACTTTTTGGAATGCAACATTCCCCCATCGTGCACGGCACCATCTGGAGCCTGCTGGTGAATACTTCCTTGTACTTCCTCGGCTCGTTGCTCAAAGCGCAAAGTCCCAAAGAGCGTAACATGGCGGAGTTCTACTATGACATCTATGACTACTCTGCCAAGAGTGAGGAGCGCCTGGTATGGAAGGGACATCTTGATTACGATGACCTGATCAAGGTCTGTGAAAATCTATTGGGAAGTGTTCGTACCAAGGAGCTAGTTCAGGACTTCTCTTCCCGATTTGACGCCTACCGAAAAGCTAATGGTCAAGCGGATCCGAAGTTTGTCAATTATATGGAGCAGGTACTCTCTGGCGCAGTGGGCTCCTCCTCTGCCCGACTGCTGATCTCCTCCCTGGCTAAGGAGGAGGAGGTGGAGCTCAAAGATGTGATACAGTTACTCAAGCACAGCAGTGAGACCGACAAACTAAACAAAGAACTGAAAGCTCGATCCCAGGAGCTGCGCAGGAGAACAGAAGAGTTGGTCCTTGCTAACGACCGGCTCAAAGATATTGACGAAGAAAAGGATGATTTCATCTCGACGGTTACCCACGAGTTGCGGACACCACTCACCTCTATCAAGGCCTTTGTGGAAATCATCCAGGACAATCCCGAGATAGAGGAGGACGAGAGAGATAAGTTTTTGACCCACATCAATGAAGAGATTGACCGGATGACTCGACTCATCAATGAGGTGCTCGATATGGAGAAGTTGGAATCGGGTTCGACGCAACTGAGCATTCAGCCGATACGCCCCGTAGCGATCCTTGAAGACACCCTGTTGACGATGGAGCACCTTTTTCATTCCAAGGGAATCCATCTGTCCACCGATTTTGGAGACACAGAGGACCTTCGGATTGCGGGCGATACAGACCGACTGAAGCAAGTATTTATCAATGTATTATCCAATGCGGCAAAGTACGTCAAGGAAGATGAGGGGCGAGTGCGCGTGACGGCCACCCTATTGAACAAGGGACTACGGATTTCCATAGTAGACAATGGGCGTGGCATTCGCAAAGAGAACATTGACCGGATATTTGACAAGTTCTTCCAGGCAAGGGACCAAACACGCAAGAAGCAAAAAGGCTCCGGACTCGGGCTGTCCATTACCAAAAGAATTGTGGAACTGCATGGGGGAATGATAAGCGTAGAAAGCGAACCAGGCAAAGGAGCAACTTTTTCCATGACCTTTCCCCTGGAAAGACAGGATCAACTCGCTACTATTGAGCATGAGTAAAGTACTAATTGTCGATGACGAGCCAAATATTCTGATGTCATTGGAATTCCTTATGCGAAAGGAAGGCTATGAGGTGTTCATCGCCCGGGATGGCAGGGAGGCGCTGAATATTATCAGCGAAGAGACCCCAACCGTGGTCATCCTCGACATTATGATGCCCAATGTCGATGGATACGAAGTGTGCGAACATATCAGGGCGACCGAGCGCCTGAAGGATGCGAAAGTGATCTTCCTGACGGCAAAGTCCAAGGAGGAAGATATTCAAAAAGGGATGGAGGCTGGGGCTGACCTGTACATGACAAAGCCCTTCTCCACAAGGACCCTGATGAAGAAAGTGAAATCATTAACTGTTGTAAACGATAAAACTTAAAGCACTGTGAGTGTAAAAATCCAAACCCTCTCCGGCTACTATCACGAATACCAAAAAAGCGTCTTGCAACCAGAGGAATTCTGGTCAAGAATTGCCGACTCCTTCCATTGGAAAAAACCGTGGGACAAAGTCCTCGACTGGGATTTTGAGGGCCCTGACGTTAAGTGGTTTGTCAATGGGAAGCTGAACATTACCGAAAACATACTGGACCGGTACCTGTATACGAAAGGAAATGATCCTGCGATCATCTGGGAGCCCAATGAGCCGGATGAAGAAAATAGGACCATCACGTACAAGGAACTGTACCACATGGTCTGTCAGTTTTCCCACGCCATGGAGGCACAGGGCATCAAAAAGGGCGATCGCGTGATTATTTACATGCCGATGGTACCCGAAGCGGCCGTAGC
>JBCCXG010000172.1:0-10120 GCA_039191945.1 Bacteroidota bacterium | reverse complement strand
GAGGCTTTCTCGGGGGTATCTTCAGCAAACGAGGTAAGTCTGCCAACGCCAGTTTCCTTTCATTTGGGAGAAGCTCCAGCGGCAAACCCATACAGCCCCGCTACTCCAGGCCGTTTTCATCAGACAGCAAGGCCGCTCCCCAACGTTCGGTATCCTTTCGAGACCCATTCAAAAAGGATAGGAAGAGAGCCGCCCCAAGATATTCTGCTCCCGGTACCCCCTTCACTCCACAGGATCGAGTGGTCATCTCATGGCAGCGCTCACAAAACCCCTGGCCCAACAAACGGTTCAAATCAGAAATCAAATCATCTTCCGGATCACCTTTCCCCAAGAAATACTACAATGTACGGCCCGCCTACACTGGCACCACCAATTTTAATCTGGCGACGCGGAACTTCTGGAAAAACTTCCCGGTACCAGGCACGACAGGAAAAGGCTCCGGTCCTGTCACCTTCAAGCAAGACCGTGAAAAATACAAGAACATCGCTAAGTTTCGCGGACCATTTCGAGATTTGCGGGCACCGAAGCCAAAACCTCCTTCTGCCCCTGGTGGGCTAGGCCCTGTCGTATGGGACGCCAAACCGAAGCCAGCCAGACCGTCCAGAATGTCAATTACAGGCATGCCCTTTACCAAAAAGGATAATCCCGGACCACCCCGATACTCTCAACCACCCTTTGCCAAAAAGTACAATGTGAAGCCTCGCTATTCGGGCACACCGACTTTCAACCTGTCCATGCGCGAATTTTGGGAAAGAAATACTCGCACGCGCGCAATGAAGGATGCCGGTCCAGTTCTGTTCAAAGTAGAGCGAGAGAAATACAAGAACATTGCCAAGTATCGCGGTCCTTTCCCAGACTTGCGAACGAAGAAGAAGAAAAGCCCCCCTCCTAAGGAGTCGGAGCTAGGACCGGTCGTATGGGACGTCAGCCGCAAGAACAAACCCCAGGATGTCTCCAAGTACCTGGGACCTAATAACGGTATCAGGATCTCGAAAAATACCTACAAAAAGTCGGATAGCGACCTGGCAGAATACCTCGGTCCCCATAAGATCAAGATGGCCAAAGTCAAAGGCAACCTGCACCCCAGCTATCGATATAAGAAGAATGTGTTAGTCAAAAGTGACTTCGTAAAGGACAGCCGCCAGAAGTGGAACATCTTCTGGGCAGGTATAAATCGGAACCAAGAGGAGCCTAAGGGTGTTAAGGAAAAGATTTCAAAACCGAAGTTTGACAAAAAAGAAAGAGAAATCTGGAATAACTAATACCATGAATTGGCTTGCACTAGACAAACAAGAAGCTTTGGACGGCTTATTGGAAGAATCAAAAAAGCACCCAGTGCTTATCTTCAAACACAGCACCAGATGCTCAATCAGCGCTGCTGCTTTGGACCGTCTTGATAGGCAGTGGGAAGAGGGTGAGATGCACCATGTGAAGGCTTACTTCCTGGATTTGATCCGTTTTAGGGAAGTATCCAACCTTATTGCAGAGCGATTAGGCGTTTTTCATCAGTCGCCACAGGCCATTTTGCTCAGAGCCGGACAGGTGACTTATGAGGCGTCGCATTTCGGGATTGATTACCGAGAGATCAAAGAAGCGTCCAATATATCGGTCGTGAGCAATTAAGCCGATCTATCTACTAGCATTGGGAGCTATTTTTGAATCGCCCCCGACAATGAAGTAATAGATCGCTAAAAGGCGAATGATTTTAAATCCCTTGGCAAACCATTATTTTTGTTGGGTCGTTGTATCCTTACGAAATAATCCAAGACGTTGAGATTGACCATTAAAATAATACCGATGCTCTTGCTCTGCCCGTTGCTCACTTTTGCGCAACTGGACGAGGAAGACTTTAGCTACAATCGGGAATTCATCTGGGGAATCAACAAGAACACCAACTCCGGGTTGATTGGTGGCTTCATGATGAAATTCTCAAAGTCGGCCGGTGAGGGGATCTATCGAACGATAGGGTTTGAATTTCTAAATGTAAAGCATCCCAAAGAGCGACGGTATATCTCCCCGTCTACGGGTACTTCCTTTATCTATGGAAAACAGAATTTTTTGTACTCCATCCGGGGACAGTATGGCTACGAAAAGATCCTTTTTCAAAAAGCACCCCAACAAGGGGTACAAATCAACGTAGGTGCCGCCCTGGGTCCTACACTGGGCATCGTGGCCCCCTACTACGTGGTCAGTCAGGGTGAAAGCGAGGTCTTTGATCCCAATGTACACATCAGCCCAGGGTCAATCGACGGTTCGGGAAGGCTCTTTGAAGGCCTTGGGGAATCGAAAATCGTACCCGGACTCAATGCCAAATTCGGAGTGCTGTTTGAGTTTGGCACTTTTCGGAAAAACGTGGCGGGAATCGAAATAGGGGTGGCCGCAGAGATATTTACACAAAGAATTGTACTCGTCCCCACGCAGGACAATAGATCATTCTATCCGTCGGCGTACTTCAACTTGTTTTGGGGATCGCGAAAGTAAACAGGAACTTGAGAGGAGAGGAAGCATGATAGAGTTACCTACAGTATCACCTGAGCAAAGGAAACGCCAAAAACCCAACTGGTTGCGTGTGAAGCTGCCCGTCGGGAAGGAGTATGCCAAAGTCAGGAAAATTGTCGACGAAAATAAGCTACACACCATTTGCGAAAGCGGTAACTGCCCAAACATGGGAGAGTGCTGGGGAGCCGGCACCGCAACGTTCATGATCTTGGGCAACGTGTGCACGCGAAGTTGTACCTTCTGCGCAGTGGCTACCGGTAGACCCCCGGAGTACGATCAGGAAGAGCCCCAGCGTGTGGCAGAGGCCATCCAAACCATGGGGGTGAAGCATGCGGTCATCACCTCTGTAAACCGCGATGAGCTGAAAGACCGAGGAGCGGAAATCTGGTATCAGACCGTGGTGAAAGTAAAGGAACTGAGCCCGGAAACGACCATCGAGACGTTGATCCCGGATGTCAAGAGCAATTGGGATGCCCTATACCGGATGATAGATGGCGGTCAGGAAGTCGTCTCTCACAATATGGAGACCATAGAGAGGCTCTATCGGCGGGTCCGACCTCAAGCAAAGTATGCCCGAAGCCTGGAACAAACAAGGCTCACCAAGGAAGCGGGTAAACGGACAAAGTCTGGTATCATGCTAGGCCTGGGCGAGACCGTGGATGAGGTACATAAAGCCATGGATGACCTGGTAGCAAACGGCCTTGACATCTTGACTCTCGGTCAGTACCTTCAGCCCACGAAGCGGCACATCGAAGTAGCGGAGTTTATCCATCCTGAACAGTTTGACGCTTACAGAGAGGAAGGACTGAGACGCGGTCTGAAATATGTGGAATCAGGTCCATTGGTGCGGAGCTCTTACCATGCCGAGCGACACGTCAATGTGCCGATCTAAAGGCTCCGCGTTGCTAGCTCTCACGCCGTCCCGAGACGATCTTGCGTAGGACGTCGTAGTACAGGGTCACGTACAGCAGGGCAGTCATCAGCCAAATCACGATCACGTTGAAGATCTTCGTCGGCATATAGACACCAAAGATGTGCTTTTCCGGATAGTAAAACTTGGTTCGAAAATCTAGCACATGTTTAGGGTGATTATTTCGCGCGTAGACAGGGTACACTTGCCTTACCAGACTTTTGTCCGTTCGCAGCACACGTTGTTTCACACTGGTATTGCGTAGCATGTAGGTCAGGCGATCGTTTTCGTGATCTCTACGAAGCTGAGCATAGGCTTCCCGCTCCTGGGGTGTTTTGACTCGATCTGTGACATATTGATCCTTCTCCGACTCGGCGGTCTTTCTCCGACGATTGTAAAAATTCTTGAGCCCACCGATAAACTCCTGAAGGTCTTCCGCGACCTGGGTATTGAACTGCTCTGCGGTCAATCCCGCCAAGTCAAACTTGTCCTCGCCGACTATCGCCAGTTCTTTGCCAATCTCGGATCGTAGGAGTTGGAGTCGGCTTTCCAATTCTTCAGTGTTTCCCTTGCCCTGCGCCTGGATTGCTTCTTCCAATACCTCCTCCAATTCGGGTAGGTAGTACACAGTCTCGTACTCAGACTGGATGATCCTCTGGTCAAAGGCATAGAGCGGCCGCGTGTATTGATTGTTTTTGAACTGACTGACCGCCAAGGCCTCGTAAGCCCACCTGGAAGCCATGATCTCACCGATGAGCGGCACACGATCTTTGGTCGAGAGTTGTGCATTGAGCTTATCAAAACTGACCACGACCCCGCTCAGGATCAATTGTGGTATGATCAGCAAAGGGATGAGGATGTATATCGTCACCACTGAATTGAACGCCGAACTGATATTGAGCCCCAACAGGTTGGCAAAGGAAGAAACCGAAAAGAGGATCAGCCAATAGGAAAGCGTCATGCCCTTGATTTCCAATATCCAGGCTCCCAGGACAGTGAAGAGGAGTGTCTGAATGGCGGAAAGGGTGAAGAGCAGCAGGATCTTGGAAGTCAGGTAGCTAGACCTCGATAAGTTGAGAAAGGACTCTCTCTTGAGGATCTTCCGGTCTTTGATAATTTCCTCAGCGGATACGGTCAGCCCCATAAACAAGGCGACAATGACGCTGATGAAGAAGAAGACCGGGATATTGATGTTTTCTCGGAAGGAGTAATCCTCTCCAACGGGGCTGTAGCGGACGATGACCGCCAAGATGAGTGCCAAAAGTGGCGCTTCCAACAGATTGATCAGCAAGTACTGTCGATTGCTTAGCTTGGAGTAGAAATCCCTCTTGGTAAATACCGCTAACTGCTTGAACCAATTAGGTACTGAGAGGCTCTTCGGTGGATCCTCTTGTACCTCCTCGACCTCCTCGACCTTGACGCGTTCTTGAAAGTAACCATGCCACTCTTTTGGGTGCACCTTTCGCTGTTGCGTAAAGCGGCCGTATTCGTCGACGACCTTAGCGTCGATGATGTTGAAGATTTGTTCGGGGTTTACATTACCACAATTGAAACATGCACCCTGTTGTCGGTCCACGTGATCTGCAATGGATTTGAAATAGGTGACTGCGTCCACCGGATTGCCATAGTAGATCTGAAAACCGCCGACGTCGAGAATCACCAGCTTGTCAAACATCTTGAAGATATCCGAGGAGGGTTGGTGTATAACCACAAAGACCATCTTGCCCTTCAAGGCCAATTCCTTCAGCAAGTCCATGATGTTTTCCGAATCTCGGGAGCTCAGTCCGCTGGTCGGCTCATCCACAAAGAGGACGGAGGGTTCGCGAAGCAGCTCCAGGCCAATATTGAGGCGCTTCCGCTGGCCGCCACTGATGGTTTTTTGTAGCGGGTTGCCGACCTTGAGGTTTCTTGTGCTCCTCAGACCGAGCGAGCCCAATACCTTGTCTACAAGTTGCTCGAGCTGGGGCTCAGTATAGTCCTCGAAGCACAGCTTGGCAGCATAGTATAAGTTTTGATAGACGGTGAGGTCCTCTATCAACAGGTCGTCCTGAGGGACGTAGCCGATGATGCCCTCCGCCTTTTTTGGCTGCCTGTGAATATCAATACCGTTAATGCGAACCGAACCTTCTGACGGTTTTGCATTACCATTGAGGACGTTCAGCAACGTGGACTTTCCTGATCCACTACCTCCCATGATACCAATCAGCTTACCGTTGCGCTCCGCTAGATTGAAGTCCGTAAGGCCTTTGTTCCCATTCGGGAAAAGGAAATTGACGTGGTCCGCCACGAACGAAATGCTGAATTCCTGGCTCTCCTGATGGAATCCTCCGAGGACGTCACTGAAGTAGATCGGCGACATGACCGCATTTAAGCAGCGGATGCTGCTGCCGTTGGAAAACACCTTGATACGATGAGGCGCTAAAGGCAGCCCATTGAGTGCAAGCGAATCATCCCCCATGTACTTCACAAAATACATGTCAATCCCCGGCACGTTGAAGAATGCAAAACTTCCTTTCAGGTCCTTCACTTGCAAGTAGTTGGCCCTCAGATCGGTTCTTGCTTCGACACCAGCGACCAGCACACTCTTCGCCGCAAATTTTTCAACCTCGGTGGTCTGTACAAAAGACATCAGGTGGTCTACCACTTTCGGCGTGAAGTTGAGACTTGTGCCGACGAGCTGGAGCAGCTCATTTTCTCGTTCGGTCACCTTCTCATCTGCCACGATCAACTCCAAAAGCCTCAGCAGCACGACAAGTTTCTGCTCCTGCTTCAGCTCCTTGTTTACGTCATAGCTCAGCTTGATGATTTCCTTCATCTCATCGCGCTGCGTCTGATCCTTGGTGTTCTCGACAAGCTCTTCAAAAAATCGCAGGTATCGAGCAGCCTCTTCCTTATTGACATTCTCTTCGAGAAAATCCAGGACGGCCTTCTTTTCCGATGTAGTGACGTCGTCTTCCTTGGCCACGATGACCAGGAGACGCAAGATGGTCTTTAGGAGCTTATCACTCATAAGTTAGGTGCAATTAGAGCAAAAAAAAGCATTGAACGAGTCCAATGCTTTTAAAATGTCGTTGTCGGGAATTTTATTCGATGATCGAGGCTCGGATGCGCGCAACCTCCGACGTAAGGCTGGCGATGGTCTCCTTAGTCAGCTGAAAATCACCGGTATTACCTGCGATCTGGTCGCCCACTCCGGCTAGCTCCCCGTCGTAAATGGCCTTGATTTTGCCTAACTCACCCGCCATGTCGGTGACGGCCTGCGTCTGCTCTACCTCACCCATCACCTTCATTAGGTCATCGAGTGTTTGCTTCTGCTCCAGTACAATATTTACCAATGGCTGCAAGATTCTATTGCGATCGGCTTCTGGCAACAGGTCATCAGGGTAAGTGTCGATCACCTGCGAAGAAATGTACAGGCCTTCCACAAAACTACCGCCTAAGGCAACAGCGGCTAGATTGACACGGTCCAACGTCTGCAGCCGCTCACCAGTCACGGACATCACTTCATCGATGAGTACGGCCAACGAATCTCTTTGGCCAATATTCTCCTCAAAACGAGTCAGCAGATCGATGTCAATGGCGGAGGCGACCCCCATGGTCTCTGCCAGAGATTGGCAAACTTCGACGGTCTCAAAGACTCGATCTGATTGGTCATAACTCGACAGGTATCCGATGTCGGTGGCGTAGACACCGAGGTTGGCCGCTGCCTTTTCCTGAGAAACTGTGTAGCGGTCGGAGTTGTCAATGGAATTGACAAACCCCTGATTGAAATCACTGCCGGTGGCCATCAGAAGAAAGGGCACTTCAGAAGGTGGTGGGAGGTCTTTGACATACTGATTGACATCAGAAGCAATTTCACTTTTCGCTGCCTCAAATTCATCTCCAGCGTCCGATGTCTGCTCTGAAGAGCCTCCACCTCCACACGCGGACATGAGAAAAATTGCCGCCATAGCGAGCGCGGACTCGAAGGTTCTAAATGAAAAGGATCTCATAAGATATGTATGTTAGAGTTACGGCTAATGGTAATATGTTCAGGCAAATTAGTAATGCTATCGATTTAAAGAAAGTCTTAGTGGTTATTCATAGGACTTTTCATACCGCATATTGAAGATCTCGGTGATATTTCGCTTGATCTTAACACATAATTCATTGAGTGGCAGATCGTTCACATCCTTCCCAAATGGATCCTCTATCTCCTCAGCAATCAACTCCACGCTTAAAAGGAAGTAAAAAGCCAACATGACCAGCGGCACGCTCCAGTACTGAACTTGCCAGATAAAACTCAGCGGAAGTGTGATTGAGTAGACAAAAAGAAACTTTTTGATGAACATGCTGTAGGAATAGGGAATCGGTGTCGTTTTGATACGTTCGCAAGCACCGATGATGTCAGTAAACCCCTTCAACTCCTTGTCCAGCACAAACAGCTGAGTGGCGCTGAGCACCCCTTGTTGCTCCAAGGCATACACCCTTTGGTACAGCAGATTGGTAATCGCATTGGGCCGATGCTTGCTCTTGATGATCAACTCCTTGCTAGGCTCATCATACATGTCCAATTCACCAATGAGGATACTCGACCTCAAATGCTCCTTCATAGCGAAGGTGACGTTGGGGATCATCTTGCGAAAAAACCTCCGGTCTTCGGTAGCCTCTGCGGGAAGGAAGGCATTGAGTTTGATAGCCAACTGCCGTGTATCATTGACCAGCTGCCCCCAGAGCTTGCGCCCCTCCCACCACCGGTCATAGGCAGTATTGGTGCGCAATACCAGGAAGAGACCTAGGATGACCCCAAGGATCGAGTGGAAAGCCATCGTACCGGTGTAGTGAAAGTCGAAAACATCAGTGATGACGAAACAAAGAAAGGCGGTGAAAAAACCGAGAAAGATCAGCAGCGGCAGCAACGACTTGATGACGTAGCGGCTGTAAACATCGAAAATTAGGGAGAACCAGGATTTCGGATTGTATTGGATCATCAATCAAGGATTGACCTAATATAGCTCTTTTAGTCTTCTCTCTAGGTTTTTGACATAGTTGGGCTCCAATAGGCCGAGTTCCCATTTCATTTTCATGATCCGACCGTAAGATTGCTCAATTCGGGCCCGGCTAATGACCTTATCAGCAACCATTTGCTTGATGATGGCATGGACCTGCCGCACGGTGACCACTTCATGATCGACCACGTTGTTGGCAAATACGAGCACATCCACGCCAGCCTCAATAGCGAGCTTCACACTATTCTCCACGCCGTAGTGATCCGTAATGGCCTTCATCTGCATGTCGTCGGTGAAAACTACTCCGTCAAAGCCCAGGTGGCCACGCAGAAGTCCATTGACAATCTTCGGTGACAAGGTGCCTGGTTTTTTGCTCTCATCCAGCGACCTATTCACAACATGCGACGTCATCACTGCCTTGACCAGGCCGGAATCCAACAGCATCTGATACGGATATATCTCCTCCACCAACCAGGTATCCGACACGTCAGCCACGCCAAGATGGGTATCATTCTTGGAGCTACCGTGTCCGGGAAAGTGCTTGAGAGAAGTCGCAACACCTACCTCATCGTGACCCCTGATGTAGGCGGCTGCGTGATAGGCCACCTTGCGAAAATCAGAAGAGAAGCTCCGTTCCTTACCCGCGATGATGGGGTTATTGGGATTGACGGCTACGTCCACGCACGGGGCAAAATTGACGTTAATGCCAAGGTTTTGCAGGTTGCGAGCGTTCAGCTTCGAGAAATACGCAGTGGAGTCATAGTTATCCATTTTGCCCAAGAATTGCGCAGAAGGAGGCTTATGAAATCCGTACTTTGGCTTTAGTCTGTTGACCTTTCCGCCTTCCTCATCAATAGCGACCAGCAAAGACCTCATGGACTTCTGCTGCAGCTTCAGGATCATCTCTGAGAGTTCCTGCTTACTGTTCTGAGGCACTACGTTCTTCTCGAAAAGAATAACACCACCCACTTTGCCGGATCCCAGATCCTCAAAGAGCTCCGTGCGAATGGCCGAGTTGGCGTAATCACGCACTCCTGCCATGATCATCTGGCCAATCATCGTATCTAACGAATCTTTGGCTTGCCCTAATGCTATGATGCCTGAGCTACAAAACATCAAGAGCGCAAGTGACTTAAGGAAAATGCTTTTCATAGGAATGATCGAGCTGATTTCAATGAGCTGTTCAGATGTACTCACATCAAATGTAAAGTATCCCGTCCTAAGATTACCTTTCTGATCTAAATCAACAGAGAAACACCTGTCAAGGGTGCGGACTGAGCTGATTACATTCGATGGTGCTTGGTCAACGCTCGTTGTTCCTTTTCTCGGCTATCACCGCCAATAGGTCGGTGATAACCTCGGTATAATAGGCTCCTATGGAGGGACCGTACCAGCTCATCACCCTGGACTCGTAGCGTTTTTCGTCATACCATTCATCCTTGATCACATATCCATTGTAGCCCCCATTGAAGGACGTAATGACCAGGTGCAGCCCCAGATCTCGGGCCTGTTGGTAAAGGCCTAAAGCCAGCTCCCCCGAAAAATCACACGGGACACCCATCAAAACAAGGTCTCCTATCAGCAAGACAGACAGCTCGGATTTGTACGCCCCGGTCAATCGTTCGAATAGCCAGGTCCTAAGACCATGCGATCGGTTGATCTTCATCATCGGGTCCGGTAGGTCCAATGTCAGTCGAAAAGCAGCAAGGGTCACCTGCTCCTG
>JBCCXG010000171.1:0-10121 GCA_039191945.1 Bacteroidota bacterium | reverse complement strand
TTGGAAAATAAGTTATCGAGGACATGCTTAAGCTCATCCAGCGGTGTTTCTCCTTTTTTGATAGCGAAGATCTTATGATACCCACTGAGGATGAAGTCAATCAGGGCAAGCACCAATTCGTCCTTGTTTTTGAAGTAGTGCAGGATCAGGCTTGGGTTCACATCCATCACGTCGGCAATTTTGGCGATTGACGTGTTATGCATGCCTTCAATCTTAGCTGTCTTGTAAAAGGCTTTGACGATCTCCTGCCTGCGAACTTCCTTGATACTCTTTCGTCCCATTGCTAAAAAGTTATATCCGGAACAAATAAAGCTAATAAGACTTGGCGGTAAATGCATCGGCTATCTACCGTTCGAAGTTCCTTTTTATAAGATAGTTAGGGTAATCCTGGGCTCCGTTACATGCTCGAACATCTTGCGAATGCAGAGGAATGGCACTTGAGGAAATTAGAACTGCCTGCAGATACTAATGGATAGCGGGGTCCAATCTGTTACATGACGCTATTGGGACTTGCGGAGCGATCGTGCAGTCGTACACTCCGTCGCCTCCTGAGCCAGGGGTCCACGCCCTATCTTTAGGGCATGGATGCCAATGCTATGTCGATTCTAATGCAGGTCATGGGCTGGAGTGGTACGGTGCTCTTCATCATTGCCTACATCTTTCTCAACAATGGTCGCTGGACGGTGCAGACGCCCGTGTATCATGTCTTCAATATCCTCGGGAGCATCCTTTTGGTGATCAATACGGTGTACGATGCTAGCTGGGCTGCGATGTTTGCCAATCTCTTTTGGGGGTTGATCGCCATCTACGGCTTATTTAAGCATCGTTGAGAGACTGCCTCAATTAGGTGTGCAACCCATTTCTTCGACAATGGTCCTTATCGCATATATCAAATAGATGTCCCTTCAAATATGAAGTTTCTCTTAATCATCATCATTACCGCCGTAGCAGCCCCTTCATGGGCCCAAAACCTCCCCAGTCTCTTGACGGGAAGAAATATCAACTCCACTTACTCTATTACAGCCTACGATGAAGCGGCGCAGGAGTGGGGGATTGCCGTGGCCACTGACAACATTTACGTCGGTAATTCTACAATCTACATTCGGCCAGGGAGGGGAGCATTTTCTGTCATCGCGGAAACCGAGCCTAAGTATGCTGAAGAGGGGTTCAGTAAGCTGGAGCGAGGTCAGTCCATCGTGGAGGCGATCGAAGAAGTACGATCAACCGATGAACATTCCCATTACCGACAGGTTGCGGGAATCGATGCTGAAGGAAATACGTACGCCTTTACGGGCGAATCCCTGAACTATTGGAAGGGCCATTCGTCATCCCTAGCAGGTGATCACTTCGTGGTGATGGGCAATCAGCTGTCTAGCCAGGCACTCGGGGCCATGTCCGGCGCCTTTGAAAGCAGCGAAGGCACACTGGCCCAACGGCTCCTCACCAGCTTGCAAGCGGGTAGAGATGCCGGAGGGCAGATTTCGGGCAAGCAATCGGCGGCCGTAGTAGTCAAAGGTCTCACCAACGAATGGTACAATCAGATTGACCTGCGGGTCGATCATTCGCGACAGCCCATTGAGGATCTGCAAGTTTTGATGGACTACCATTATGGCAGGATCGAGTTGAACCGATCGCTCTATGCTATTAGGAGTGGGAATGTATCCCTGGGCAGAACAAGACTCCTGAGAGCTGAGGAGATGCTCAAGGGCTGGACCGGTATCTATTCCAGGATTGCCCAAGCCCATATCACGCTGGGAGATGAAGAAGATGCCGTGCGATGGATCAGCAGGGGACTCCAGGAAAATCCACAATGGAGCGTCAATCTTCCCGCCTTTTATGTGCTACGCAATCATCCGAAGATGGAAGGCTTGATTGATCCGTCGACCTTTTCGATGACAGATTGGGAGCATGCCTTGGGGATGTACAGCAACCTCGGTAGGGAAGCAGAGTTGATCGGTCTGGCTGATGAATTATTGGAGAAGCAGCTCGAGTCCACCTACCTGCATTACCTGTTGGGTAGGGCCTATCATTTTGAGAAGGACCTGGCCAAGGCCCGAGAACATCTGCTAAGGGCCTTGCAATTGGACGGGAACAACGTCGAAGCAAAGCAACTGCTAAATCGTGTACAAGGAAGCGAAGGGTCGCAACGGGATTGAGCACCAGCTTGGTAGGTATCACCAACCTGCACTGGACCGTCGGATGGGCCGTTAGTTATATACAAAGACAAATGGTCCTCTATGAGATTAATGATCTTCTTTTGCTTGCTCACGATTCCGCTTTACGGAATTGCGCAATCCAATTTCTTCGTACAGCTCGTTGATTCCACCATTACACTCACTCACGACCAAGTCGCTTATGATCCTGCCTATTTCTCCATTGACTATCCGAACGGAGACATTCCCGCTGGCAAAGGAGTTTGTACGGATGTTGTGATCAGGGCCTACCGGAAGGTCGGTATCGATCTTCAAAAAGAGGTGTACGAGGACATGAAGTCAAACTTTGAAGTCTATCCCAATATCTGGGGGCTCAAGTCAACTGATCGGAACATCGATCACCGCCGGGTACCTAACTTGATGACCTTCTTTGAAAGACATGGGGAGGCGCTTGCGATCACCGACAATCCTGAGGACTACGCCCCGGGAGACATTGTCTGTTGGAATCTGGGTGGTGCGATCACACACATTGGAATCGTAATCAATCAACGCTCGTTAGATGGCCTACGCAACGTGATCGTGCACAACATCGGCAGGGGGCAGGTCGCGGAGGATATGCTCTTTGATTACCGGATCATCGGACACTATCGCTATGGGAAGTAGGCTTTCAAAATTGAGGTAATTGGATCAATGGTTTGGATCATCCCTTCTGGGTCGACTAATTTGGTCCTTTCACCCTGCAGACGTGCGTGTTCTATTCCAAGCATTTTGTTTAAGCATTTGTTCGATCTCGACCCAACCCGGCTCCGCCCAGTCGATTGATCGGCCCAACATCCTGCTGCTCGTGGCGGATGACCTTGGCTATGAAAAGGTCGGGGCATACAATGGCCTGAGTGCTTTGACGCCTCATCTGGACCAACTGGCGGGCGAGGGACTACTGTTTCTAAGGGCCTATGCCAGTCCCGTATGTACGCCTAGCCGGATGAGCTTGTACACGGGGACCTATGCGACTACGCACCAATACACCAGCGTGTTGCCTGTGCATCTGGGGAGCAAGGATGCGGTGGACTTCAGTCAATGGACGACGTACGCTCAGTTGTTAGGGGCAAATGGCTATCACACCGCGGTCACTGGAAAGTGGCAATTGGCCGGACTAGAATTCCATCCTCGGCATTGTGCATCGGCAGGATTTGATTCATGGTGCGTCTGGCAAATCTGGCGCAATGGTCAGAAGACCAGGAGGTACTGGAAGGCCACCCTCAACGAGGACGGGAAGATACGGGATGACATTCAAGATCGGTTTGGCCCGGATGTCCTGACTGATTACGTCATCCGGCAGATGAAGTCCGCTCAAGACCAAGGGAGGCCCTTTTGCATTCAACACAACATGATGTTGCCTCACGTACCGATCATAGAGACCCCCGATGATAAGGCCGCACGCCGCGCGCCTGGCTTGGACCAGATGATTAACTACATGGACAAGCAAGTAGGATTACTCTTGGCCGCTATCAACGAGATGGGTATTGAGGAGAACACGGTGGTTATCTTCATTGGGGATAATGGCACGCAATCCAAGGAGCCACGCCGCACTCCACAAGGCATGGTCAAAGGGGGTAAATGGACCCTAACCGATGGGGGCATGCACGTGCCATTGATGATTCGATACCCCAAGGTCATCACCGCCGGTCGCAAGGCGGAAAGCCTGATCGACATCACCGATTTCTTTCCAACAATATGCGACTTATCCTATACGTCGATGGAAGATCTCAATGGCATCGATGGCAAGTCCTTTTACCCGCTTTTGATCAATGGAGATTACAAAAGCCGTGAGTGGATTACGGGTGGTTTCGAAAATGACTATGTGATATTCGACGGTGAATGGCGGTATCACCACAATGAGGAGGAACTGTGGGATTGTCGTGACTTACCTCGCGAGACGTTGTCTACAGCACGATCAAAGGAGGCCGAAGACGCCCATACGCGATTGAGTGAAATACTCGCAGAGTTATTGGCGAAAGACTGAATGGTCAATACATGGATCTTCATCCTGGCTTTTCTAGGCAACTGACAATTTTTCCTTAAATTCATACAACCACCAATGAAGAATCATGCAACCGCGACTTTCATTTACTCTTCTCTTATTTCTGGTTGGGCTTTCAGCTTTTAGCCAGGAGTTCAAGTTCATTCGTGCCGAGGCCTACTACGGCTATGGCTACACAGGTTTTGATATCGACGAATGGGTCGGTTCGACCTTATTTGAATGGGACCAGGCCAACTATGGTGGTCATGCACAAGTTTTCTTCTTTGAATTTGGACCCTTGGATGCTGGCCTCCAGATCGGTTATCAGACGCTTTTTTGGTACGAAACACGGAGGGATGCAGGTTTCACTACACCCATATTCCGCCAGTTCTCGCCGGGGGCTACGCAAATTATGCTCGTGGGACAAGTCGGTCCGGATACAGGTTGGTTTGGAGAGTTTGGTTTGGGGGGATACACTGGGGAGACCATCTCCGGCGCAGCCTTATCTGGAGCCGGAGGTTACCGTTTTGGCCTGCCATCGGGATTTGGCATACCCATAAAAGCGCGAGTGGACGCCCTATTTGCAGAGCAGACGTTCGCGGTGACTACTTTGTTTGTGGGTGTCTCTTACCAGTTGGATCGGTAACCAATCATCCGGAACCTGACGCTTTGTAAATGATCAAGATCGTACCTTGATCTCAAAGCGTTCCTGTTGGTTTTGAGTGATATTTGCTCAACTATTCCAAGCGCAAAAGATCGTAAAAATGAGATTCAAGAAAAGGTACTTGCTCCTGCTGCTGATCATGGCACTAGTGGCCGTTATGGTCACTGACCACCTGAGGATCTCCAATTATGAAGTCATGCCGATGCGCCCCACGGAGAGCCTGGGTGATCATCGAAACCGGGCATATTTCGAGCTGTCCAACGGTCAGGAGGAGATTGACTGGAGAGGGTTTCAGCAAGAGCTGAAGTACGTTGAGGGTGAGTACGATTGCTCGGATTTTCGACTGGTCAACATGGTGCGCATTCTTTACAAGTACGAGGACCGCGTTCCCCCTGAAGTACTGGAACAGACCAAAGAGACGCTATTCAACTTTCGCTACTGGTGGGATGAGCCCGGTCAAAACTCCATGTGTTACTGGAGCGAAAACCATCAGATTCTCTTTGCTTCCGCAGAATACCTCATCGGTCAGAAATATCGGGACGTGACCTTCAAGAACGACTACACCGGACAAGATCACATGGACAAGGCCCGCATCAGAATACTCGACTGGCTAGAGATGAGATGGAAGTACGGCTTTACGGAGTTTTATTCTGAAGTCTATTATAAGGAAGACTTGGGAGCCCTCATCAACCTGATTGACTTCGCAGAGGACGAGGAAGTCAAAACGAAGTCCCAGATCATCATGGACTTGCTGTTTTACGACGTCGCCACCCAGAGCCTTAAAACTACCTTCGCGTCGGCTTCGGGGCGGGCGTATTTTGGAAATCGCAAAGGCATCGGCAAGCGACTCAGTAACCTTACCAACTACTTTTGGGGCAATGGCGAAGCGAATACCGGCGGTCTCACTTATGGCATGATCACCAGCAATCAATACGAGCTGCCCCCAGTACTGGCGGATATTGCAAGAGATACTTCGAACGTTGTCATCAAGCAGCGCAATGGCCTGAACATTGCAGACTTGGCGGAGGAGGGATATGATGGTACCGACAACCGCAGCCTGATGATGTTGTGGGGCATGGAGTGCTTTACCAATCCTGAAATCATCCGTAACTCTATGTACCACATTCGGAACAATATCTCCTTCTCCAACGAATTCGTCACGGACTTCAAGAGGTTGGATTACCGCCCAGTCCGCTGGCTGAAATTGGAGCCGACGATCTCGAGGATCCTCCAACCCCAAAGCGACGGAGTAGCCATTCAGCAAGGCCATACCTATACCTACAGAACGGCAGACTATTTGTTGTTTGCAGTGCAGAACTATCACCCCGGTTCGTATGCCGATCAGCAGCATGTCGCCGGGATCAACATCGACGGCGCTTTCAATGTCTTTCATACGCATCCTGCTTCTCGCGAAGAGGTGAAGAGACAGAGTCCATCCTACTGGGTAGGCTATGGTCATTTGCCTCATGTGGCGCAGGAGATGAATATTAACCTGTCGATTTACAACATCCCGGAAAAGAAAGGGATGATGGAGATAGACTTACTGGACTACACGCACGCATTTTTCCCCACCGCTTTGTTCGATGAGGTGGTGCATGAAGGCCAACGCATTTTTGGAAGGAAGGCGAACGCGTACACGGCCTTGATTGGTCATAGTGAGTTGTATTTCAAGGAAGGCAAAGACGACGATCTGATCCAGGACGGGAAGCAATCCTTTTGGATCATCGAGGCGGGTTCAAAAAGGGACGACGGCTCATTTGAAGCCTTTTATGAGAGGGTCCGAAAAAATGAAGTATCGTTCGATACGTCCACGACGACATTGACCTATTCGTCTAAAGAACAAAGTTATGAGTTGCAATTTGGGGCGGATTTCAAATACGATGGCGAATTGGTGGACACCGTCTACCCTCGATTTGACTCTCCTTATAGCCAGGCGGAAGTCAAACCGGAGGTGATTGATATCGCCTTCAATGGCAAGTCACTGCACTTGGACTTTTACAACCTAAAGCGCGAGGTTTCAAATTCGGTGGATTATGCGCGCTAACCTCTATCGTTACTCGAGGCTCTTGGGCTGTATTACGACCATTTTGATGGTAACTGCTTATCCCTTCAACCTTTTGGCCCAGGACCTCTCCAATGCGAAAATTGATGGGTACCGGGGCATATGGTTTGAGTTGAATCAGAAATACCCCTACGGTGATAAGTATTCGGGGGCATTGTCCACCTATACCGCTAAGCACATCCCGCTCGCGATTTACGCCAAGGACGTAGACAAGACATTCTTCGTCTATGGAGGTACTTTGGACCAAATCAGCCGCTATCTGCTATGCATGATTGGAGTGTTTGACCATGCCACTGGAATGGTCTCAAAGCCCACGGTCGTTTATGACAAACAAGGGGTCGACGATCCGCACGACAATCCTTCCTTGCTAATCGACGAGGACGGTTACCTCTGGGTATTCGTCAGCGGACGAGGCACTTTGAGACCAGGTTTCAAGTTTCGCAGCGATTCTCCCTATCAGATCGATAGGTTCATTGAGGTATCGGAGGAGGAGTTTACATATCCGCAGGTACACCGTTTGCGTGATGGTTTCATCCATTTTTTCACCAAATACACTGGCAGGCGGCAATTGTATTTTGAGACCACCACGGATGGGCTGGAATGGACCGAAGATCGTGGTTTGGCTGCCATCCCTCAAAATGTGGGAGAGGCCTCGGGTCATTATCAGGTCAGCGGTGTTTTTGAGGATCAAATGGTCGGTAGCTTTTTCAACCGACATCCAAGCGGCGATCCGGACCAAAGAACAGACTTGTATTACCTCCAGTCCGCGGACTTTGGTCAAACGTGGACTAATGCTGCAGGAAAAACGATGGATCTACCGTTGACCCTGGTCGGTTCACCTGCGCGCGTTATTGATTATGCTTCGCAGGGAAAGAATGTATACATGAAGGACATGTCTTTTGATAGCCTAGGCCATCCAGTGTGTCTTTACATCAGGAGCAATGGACATGAACCCGGTCCCGGCAGTGCCCCTTACGAATGGTGCATCACGCGATGGGATGGCAATCGTTGGCAAACGAGTGTGGTCACCGTTTCTGATCACAACTATGACATGGGAAGCCTCTTTATCAGTACCGAGGCCTGGAAAGTCGTAGGTCCGACTGAGGATGGCCCTCAAAAATGGGGGGTTGGAGGCGAGATTGCCATCTGGCAGTCCATGGATCAAGGCCAATCATGGCAAAGGGAAATGATGCTCACCGAAGACAGTCCGCTCAATCATGCCTACGTCCGGCGCCCGGTCAACCACAAAGCACCATTCTCCTTGTTTTGGTCGGATGGTCATGCGCACGAGTTTGGCCAATCTGAATTGTACTTCGGCAACATGCAAGGGGAGGTATGGAAACTCCCCTATGAGATGACTTCCGACTACCAGAAGCCAGTGCGCGTCAAGTAGGCCCCTGAAAAAAAGTTCATCATTTTTCATCCGTTTCCCTGGGCTCAATGGTCCAAAGAGAAAAAGATGAAAATGAAAACACTTATCATTACTTTTCTCGCGGCATCGATAGCCAGTGTAGCTTTTTCGCAAGGTTCGAAAAGTCAGCTGCGAAACCTATCGGGAACCTATACGAGCCTGCAGGCGGAAGATTGGGGGCGAGGGACCTTCGGATTCCGAACTTTCACATTTGATGATGGCCAATGGACGCTTCGGTTTCAGCTGGCACTAGATCCTCAGATGCAGCAAAAGGTTTTTGAGTTTCGCACTTATGGAACGTACCAAGTGCAGGAGAAAGCGAAGACCGTGGCCGCTTACGAGGCGCTGTTTCTCGAAGAGGAGAAATTTGTAACACTCCTCACAGACAATCCAGAGCTGATCGAGGGTTTCGGTCTGGCCGAATGCGGACTGATCCCCTTTGAGGAGAAAAACATTTCCAAAGAGGGATGTGCACTCTGGCCGTCAGTGGAGGTCTGCAGCGAGGACCACGACCTATTAGCTTTGGATGCTGCTGGGCAGCTCTTTTTCGGCGTGCGACCTCCTGACAATGATATGTGCACCGCCGACAAACGCCCTGTGGCTCTCCTCCCAGCGGTTAAGCGACAAGTCAATCCATAACCCTCCAAACAAGGATATCATGCAAGTATATCAAGATCAGTTTTACATTGTGGACGTCGATCCGTCCAATGACCAGTTGAGTTTCATCTGGAAAAAAGGGCACCCCGAAGTGGACCACGAGCGATTTGTGGCCGCATGCTGTAATTTTATAGGATATGGATTTGAGTACCGATCCGACAAGATCCTGATTGATACGCTCAACTTCGACTACACCCCCACACCGGAGTTTTATGCGTGGCAAAAAACGAAACACCATGACCGGTATAGAAAGCTGGGTATTCAACGAGTGGCCTACGTGCTGCATGAGGAGTATGTGGCGCAAATGAACAATATGCCACAAGACGAATCGAGTTTCGTCACCAGGTATTTTGCGAATACGACCTCGGCGGAGGCATGGTTAAACCAATAGGTGAGTCGGGCTGAAAAGCCCGCTCCCGTTTTCCTATGGAACAGCAATCACAAGCATTGAAGAAGGCACTCAGTGGGGATATCAATAGTTTCCAGCGACTGTTTGCCGAATTTCAGGATCAACTGAAGTCGTACCTCTACCGCCTCCTGGCCAATCGCAATGAGGCAGAAGATATTTTGCACGATACATTCATTAGGGCATTTGACAAAATTGGGACTTACAAAGGTGAGTCATCGTTGAAGACCTGGGTCTTTCAGATCGGTACCAACCTGGCCCTTAATGAGTTGAACAAGCGGAAGAGATGGGCCGAGGACTCAGCTGAGCAGGCTAAGTCGCTCGTCCTAAATTCGGAGAAGCTGGCCGGGGCGATCGTGCAAATCAACCAGACGTCTTCGCACGGAAGGTATGAAATCAAGGAGCACATCGATACTTGCTTCACCTGCATTGGCAAAACACTCCTGGTCGAAAATCAGGTAGCGCTGATCCTCAAAGACATCTACGGATTCTCGGTGCAGGAAATCGGTCAAATCATTCACAAGACAGAAGGAGTTGTCAAGTACCTATTGCAAGATGGCAGAAAGACCATGGTAGACGTCTTCGACCGCAGGTGCGCGCTGATCAACAAACAGGGCATTTGTAACCAGTGCTCAGAACTTAACGGCTGGCTCAATCCGAAGCAGGACCAGCAGGAGGCCGTCAATCAACTCAGCCTTCGCAAAGGTTCGAAGAAATACGACCGCGAACAGTTGTACGAGCTTCGCCG
>JBCCXG010000170.1:0-10284 GCA_039191945.1 Bacteroidota bacterium | reverse complement strand
TAGCCTCCTCGCTTTTCGACGCCGACGCTCTCGGCAGATGTGATCTCCACGCGATGGATGTAGTTGCGATTCCATAGTGGCTCGAAGATGCTGTTCGAGAAGCGTGTCACGAAGAGGTTTTGAACCGTCTCTTTACCCAGGTAATGGTCTATTCGATAGATCTGACGTTCCTCGAAGCATTCGCGCAACTCTCGGTTGAGCGCTTGTGCTGTGGCCAGACTGTACCCAAAAGGCTTTTCGATAATGAGTCTGCGCCAGCCCTTATCTTCCTGATTATAGCCCACACCTGCGAGTCCCTTCGAGATCGGTCCGTAGAGGCTCGGTGGAGTAGAGAGGTAGAACATACAATTGCCTCCAATACCTCTTTCATTGTCGATCGAGGTCAGCCTTTCTTTGAGTTCCTGGAATGCCTCGTCCTTTGATGTATCGACCGCGATATACTCCATCATCGTCGCGAACTCTTTGAGTTTTTCCTCACTCAGTCCATCTTTCTTTAGATGCGGATTATCGAAGACTACTTTTTGCTGGAACTCCTCATTGGTGAATTTCGACCTGCCGGTCCCCAGTACGACAAAGCTATCCGGCAACAGATCGCCTTTGTAGAGATTGAAGACTGCGGGGATGAGCTTGCGGGCAGTTAAATCGCCAGAGGCACCGAAGATCGTAAGGATCTGGTTCTCAATTTTTTTCATAGCACTTGGGAGTTTTTCAGCTATCGCTTTAATTAGCCACAAACCATACCTATAGAATGTTGGGTGAAAGATGTTCGTGGATCGTGAATATAAGGGAGAATTTGTTTGTTTTGTTCCGACGTCACAATTTATTGACCTAAGCCTTTCAAGAAGAAAAAACGCTTAAATTCTCAGCAATATGACTTATGATTTTGGCCTGGTAGGACTGGGCGTAATGGGTAGAAATTTCATTCTCAATGTCGCCGACAATGACTTTGCTGCCTTCGGTTTGGACCGAGATCCGGAGAAAGTGGAGGCGCTGCGTGGGGAAGGATCCGGCAAAAAAGTGGATGGAACAACGGATAAGGAGGTATTTGTCAAGAGCCTCAGCACACCTCGTAAGATCATGATGCTAGTGCCTGCCGGTGGGCCTGTCGATAGTGTGATCAACGATTTGCTACCCTTCCTGGACGAGGGCGATTTGTTGATCGACGGTGGTAATTCCTTCTATGCGGATACGGACCGTCGATTTGAGCAGCTAAAAGAGAAAGGTATCCATTTCATGGGTTGTGGCGTGTCGGGGGGAGCGAAGGGTGCTCGATTCGGACCTAGTATGATGCCTGGCGGGTCCGAAGCTTCCTATCAAGTGGTACAGCCCATATTCGAAGCTGCTGCGGCTAAGGTCAATGGAGATCCTTGTGTGGCGTATTTGGGCAAAGGGTCTGCCGGAAACTACGTGAAAATGGTCCATAATGGCATCGAGTATGGCATGATGCAACTGATCTCCGAAGCATACGATATTTTGAAGAATGGATTAGGGAAGAGCAACGAAGAATTGCATCAACTCTTCTCCGAATGGAACAGTGGTCGACTACAGTCCTTTTTGATTGAGATCACCGCCGAGATATTTACTAAGGCGGATGATCAGGGCGATGGGCATTTAGTGGACAAAATACTCGACAAAGCCAAGCAAAAGGGCACAGGCAAGTGGACCTCTCAAAATGCCATGGACCTGGGTGCTGCGGTCCCTACGATTGATGCGGCGGTCACGATGAGGGGACTCTCTGCCCTCAAGAAGGATCGCGTTGCCGCTGAGGACATGTACGGGGAGAAACGAGTCGGCAACGCGGCGATTACCTCATCTGAAATTGAAGCGGCGTTGTACGTATCGTTCATTATCTCTTATGCTCAGGGCATGACCCAACTGGCCTATGCCTCTGAAGAGTACGGCTATGGATTGGATCTCGAGACCATTTCCAAGATCTGGCGGGGTGGTTGCATCATTCGATCGGCGATATTGGAAGACATGCGCAATGCTTACAAGGCAGATCCAAAGTTGACCAACCTTTTGCTGGATGAGGATTTTGCCTCGGGTGTCAAGGGTGCCCTAGAACACTTGAAGAACACCATCATCTACGCAACGGGTCAAAATATACCCTGTATGGCGATGTCTGCCAGCTTGAATTACCTGCAGGCGTACACCACAGGCCGACTGCCGCTCAACCTTTTGCAGGCACAGCGGGATCATTTTGGATCACATACCTACGAGCGAATAGATAAGGAAGGGATTTTTCACACCGAATGGTGAGGCTATAGTGCGTGTCTGGCGGCAACCGCTGCTCCGATGATCCCTGCGTGGTTGCGAAGCGAGGCAGGTTGTACCTCAGTTTCGATATCGATGTATTCTGAGAAGTTTTCAAATTTCTTGGATACGCCTCCACCGAAAATGATCAAGTCCGGCCAAAACAGTGCCTCGAGGCGTTTTAAGTATTTGTTGACACGCTTGCCGAATTCCTCCCAATCGAGATCTTCTCTTTCACGGATCATATTGGAGGTATACTTCTCGGCGATGGTTCCTTTCATCTTGAGGTGTCCTAGTTCGGTATTGGGAAATAGTCTACCTTCCGTAAAGAGGGCGGTCCCGATGCCCGTACCAAAGGCTGCCATAATGATAGCTCCGCGATTGCCTTTGCCCGCTCCAAAAGTCACCTCTGCGTAGCCAGCAGCATCCACATCATTGAGCAGATGCGCCTCACACTTCGTCTTTTTGTGAATGGCCTTGGCCGCATTTACCCCGATCCAGCGCTTGTCGATATTAGATGCGGTCTTAATGATTTCGTGTTTCACGGCAGCCGGGAAGCCACATCCCATGGGTCCGTGCCAGTCGAAATGCTTGACGATTTCAGCAACCGTATCGATCATGGCCTCAGGAGTGGCAGGTTGGGGGGTAGGTATACGGTGTCTTTCGGTGACCAGCTCACCGTTGGTTGTATTCACGATGGCCCCCTTAATCCCGGTACCACCTATGTCTAACCCTAGGATTTCCATGGGTCGAAATTAGTAGATTCCCGGGATTTATATTTTCTCAATGTTAAGTTTTGGCTCCATCTTGCTTCTGGCACTTATTTGGTGGAAGAAGCCTCGGATTTGGTCAATCTTTACTTACATGCTGCGAAAGACGCTATTTTTCATTTCCATCTTGCTGATAGGCAATGCCTTTGCCAGTGCACAACCAAAGAAGCCGCTTCGTGCATTTTTGCCCGTAGATACGCGGTCCGACCAGGTACGCGTGATCAATGACGAGTCTTCCGTTTACGTCATCAAGGGGGCCATCTCCACCACCGATTTGCAAGTGATCCGGTTTGATACGTTGCTACAGGAGGTCTGGGGCGTCGGTTTGCAGCGTAGCCTACCCAACCTTGAGCTGGTCAAGATCGATGAGCATCGACTTTTTATCTTAATGACGAGTGCTTCTGAAAAAGAGCTGGATGTACTGGAACTCGAAGAGGAAACGGGTAACTATTTCCTGTCACGATTTACCTTTTCAAGACCCTTCCAATTGAAGGACTTCGAGGCCTATCGTGATCACATGTGGTGCTCCGGGTGGATCAACGAAGAGGGTGTAGCTTTTGCTTTGGATAGCAAGACCGGGGGTGTGAAGACATTACCTATTGGCTACCGGCAGTCGATCAGTGAAGTGTCTAACCTGCGCTTTGATCGTCAGCGCAAGATGCTGGATCTTACGCTCCGAACCATCGATAACAAACAGGCGATTTTCGTTCATCGGTCGCTTAGTCTCGAGGGACGTATCATTGATAATTGGGTGTGCAAGAGCCCGGGGGGCTACAACCTGAAAGACTTCCGAATCACCTATCCCACCGCCACCCATCCTTTTGCGGTAGGTGCTATCTACAAGGGAAACAATGAGCAGCTGCAAGGGATTACGACTTGGCGTCTGACTTCGGAGGGCGAGTGGTCGGCCAAAGATCATTTGTGGAAGAGTATTCCCGGCTTCGATGAAAGGTTGTTGATTGAGACCGAGGAGCCTGCCATACGGACTAAGAAGGGGAAGTGGACGAACGGCATGACCGCTCTTTCGGAACCAATGTTGGGTCAAATGGGGATGGTGTTTTCGATCGATCAGTTTCAAAAGCAGTACAATGTCCGAGGCGCTTTGCAAAGGCAATTTGATCAGCAGCAACTGGTCAATCAGCTAGATCAAGACCAGTTTGGGCGTCGAGGCTTTGACGCCAATGAGACGACGATCGCTGACCGGGTTGACGATTTTTCCAATACGGATTTCTCCAACTACCAATTTCGGGAGCTGGTCGTCGGCAACGTCGATGAATCAGGGATAGACTACGTGAGATCTTTCGTTTTTTCCTACGATCCGGAGGAGGGATTGTCCGTTCAGTCGATTGAGAAGCCTCCTAAGGCTTACGGGAGAATGGCCGACGGGAGTACCCCGCTGTTGAACCTGGAGGGTCGGCCCATTTATCTTTCGATAGGAGGAGGACATGTCCATTTAGTTGATTTGGCAGCCAACCCACCTACTCTGGCCACTGTTTCTGTACCGATGGGTCCGTTTACCAATCAGTGGGGATTTGGACGCCTGCTCAATTTTGGTTTTCTGGCCCTGGACCAGGAGATCTACCTGTTTCTTCAGCGTCACGATTTTGGGAGATGGATCGGAGGAAGTCCTGAATCGTCGGGTCACTAGGCAGTGGCGGAGTCCCTTCCACCAAACGGCCTGAGGCATCCAATACGCATCGATAGGGTAGCACATTTCTAAAGTACTTTTTGGCGATCTCAGAGTCAAACTGAAAGTCAATACGCTCGTGATGTATGGCTTTTCGATCGAGTTGGTAGATCAGGCGATGCTCTTCCCAGTCTTCTTCTCGATGATCGAGGGACACCAGCAGCAGGTGGATTTTTCCTCGCTTGATTTGTCGGGCGAGATAGGGCCCCGGTTCGATGTCAAAGTAGTTGGGGTAGGCCCAACCCGCCCACAGGATCACATAGGTGGGACGACCGGCGTACTGTTGGATGAGTTCTTTGAATTCGGTTGAGGAGAGCACCGATTTACCTCCCATTTCGATATCATTGAACATGGCAAATTGCTTCTCAAGAGAAAGTCGCTCGGACAGGTCCTCTATGATTTGCTTCTCCAGGTTCGTGGCTTCCAGAATCGTGTACTCGTCCCAAAACAAGGAATCGTAGGCGACGTTCCTCAGGTCTTCCTTTGTGGGTTCACCCCCTTCGATTGGCTTTTCAGGCCGGAGTAGTACATCGTTGGTGATCAACTCGATGTGAGCACGATGAACGACCGAGTCGGTCACGACTCCTAGCGAATCAAAAGACAGGTGCAAGGCATCCAGGTCACTGATTGTCCGATCCAAAAAGTACCGGTCTCCCAGTTTCTTGTAGAAGGTAACCCGGCTGTTGTGGAGGTTGATACTATCGGATATGGTTTTTCTGGTAAATCGCTCGTTGACTTCTGATTTCACAAAAGCAAAATCTGAGAGCGAGATGTAGAGTGTGCCGTCGAAGCGCTCGGGATGGGCCGCGCTCTTTTCCGCACGAAAGTCGACGACTGCAATCTGTTCATTTCCCAAATAAGTGGTATCTCGTAGTGCATAGTTGACCGTTCGCTTGGCGAAGAAGGGGTTCTTGTATGTGTAGGAGGTGATGTCATTGTTGAGTAGGAAATTCAATGAAATCGGCGGGTGGCTGAGTCTCGCGCTTTCGGTGAAGTCGAAGCTTCTGCGGAGTTGATTGACCTGGAACTCGAGGTTCTCCTCCGGGTACAATACTTGGTAAGGCTTCTTACCCGGGCGATAAACGTCGATGGCCGCCTCGATCAGTCGGACGTAGGTCTCGTTCTCTGCACAATAGTGGCGGTAAAAAGAGGGATAAAGCACGGATTCGGATTCGTGATTGTAGGGAATACGGCGTAGCGCCTTCAAGACAATACGTCGGCCTTGATTGATCAGCTTCTTTCGGGTTTTCTGGGCAGTGACGGTCACGCTTCCGAGACTTGTCGTATTGGACTCGATGGCGAATGCATTGGTTACGTCCAAACGGTTGGGTGGAACTCTAAGGGAGCGATAGCCGATGCATGAGAGTGTGAGGGAGAGGTCCTTTTCCCGCATCGCGCTCAGGTCCAACTTGATTTCGAACTGTCCGTCGAGGTTGGTGCTGGTTCCGTAGGCTGTCCCGGTGATGCGGAGGTGTACAAAGGGCACGGGTTCCTCGGTGTCGACGTCCCGCACGGTACCACGTATGGTTTGCACTTGTGCGAGTAAACCGCCAGCGGTAAGTAGGCTCAGTGCTACGCAGAGGGTAAGTTTGGTGAACATGACGGGCATTCTGTTACAAGTATTGTGCCTGTCGCTAAAAGTTTTTGATTACTGTAAAAAGGCCTCTGGCAATTTTAATCCTCCTCCTCTTCAATGTTCATATAATCCTCTTCGAGGTCCATGGGCACTTCAAAAGGGAAGTTGAACATATGATGAGCCTTGATCATCTGCGCGACCTTTTGCGGGACATTTTTTTCCCAACCGGATTCGTTGCTCCTGATCATTTCTGCGACATTGTCAGATATGATGTGAAGGTGCTCGGGGCGGGCGTCAGGTAGGTCCCTGATTTTGTCGTTTTCGACGAGGTACTGATAGAGGTGTCGCAAGTGCGCGGCTGGCTCAAAGTCCTTTGTGGAGGAAACCCCTCCATTTTCACCGATACTCGGATAGACGTACAGCCTTACATTCCCAGAAAACAAACGGCTGAACGACTCTAGTATGCCACCTGACAGGTTATCGTAGTACGATTCGTCAAAGATTCTTTCCAGGTTATTGAGACCGATGATGATCCCGAGTTTGTGCTTTCTGGTAAATTTTGACAGGTAGGCGGCAATTCTGTAGTGCTCCTGATAGTTGGAAATCATCACATTTTGCCCCAGCGAGCAAAGGCAATCTACCCGATCCAGAAAATCCGCCTCATCGATATCACCTTCCGTAGACAAGTCGTGCAGCGTGAGTTCGGTGAGGGTGATCATGCTTTGCCGGTCGACGTCTTGCTCCCTTCGAAAGGCCCGCATACCGCTGATCATCATGTCCACGTGCACAGTGGTTGCCGGACGGAATCGACCTCGCAATACCACGACGTCTTTTTTGTACAGGGCCTGCGAAGCTTGCATGACATTTCCCTTCGGATCAAACATGGCAGCTTGCGTAAGGCCATTCTTGACGAGTTTCAAGGTCATCACTCGCTGGTCCACATGGTGGAAGTCGGGTCCCTCTATTCGGAACATGTCGATTTCGAAGCGGTCGCGACTGATATTGTCGCCGAGTGCGTTCATGATTTCCTCCGCGTCTGTCGAGTGATAGCAGGCGTGAATCATGTTGACGCCGACCATCCCCAGGACCTGTTGTTGCCAGAGGGCGTCGTTGTCCTTTAGGTTGATGTGGATCACACAGTCATTGTAGCCGGCACTGGGGTGCAGCTGAAAGCGAAGTCCGATCCAACCATGGCCATCGTTTGTTTTGCGATAGTTGAGCGTCTCGACGGTATTAGAAAAAGCGAAGAAGTTGGTTTTTTTGGCTCTTGCAGTCAGACGACGCGTTAGCAATTCGTACTCCTTGTCGAGCATCTTCATCAGCTTTTCCAGGCTGACGTAGCGTTTGGTCTTCCCGTAAATGGCATCGGAAAACGTCATGTCATAGGCAGACATGGTTTTCGCGATGGAACCGCTGGCTCCACCTGCTTTGAAGAAGTGACCGGCGACTTCCTGGCCCCCGCCGATTTCTGCTATGGTACCGTAGATCCGAGGATCGAGATTGAGTTGGAGGGCCTTTTCCTTTGTCGTAAGCTTCTTGAAATCGTCCGACATGCTTGGCGTCTTGACTGATGGTGAAAGTTGAATTAAAAATACTTCAAATTTTAGCCAAAGCCACTTGTCACCGTCAAAAGCGGACAATTATTCATTGACCGGGAAGGTGAGCGCTTCGGACGGTGGCAACGAAAAAGCCCGTGTCTCAAAGAGCACGGGCTAAATCAAGTAACACCTATGAAATCAAGTTCTATTAATTATACAACTGATAGGGAAATTTGTTTTTTTCCACCATCACATTGGCAATATTTCTCCGCAGGTCCCGAGTATTGATCGGATTGGCCTTGGTGAACCGCTTCATTCCCATCAGCATGACTTTTAACTCGTCACCCGTCGCAAAGCTGGTTACCGCCTCGTCGCCTGCGAGCTTTATTTTGTTGATCGCTTGATGGAGATACAGTCGCGCCATGTCGATGTACAGCTCGTTGGCCGCTTCTCCGGTTTGACCTACCAGTTTTTCCGTACGCAGTACAACGGACTCTGCCACGTAGAGCTCAATGACCATGTCAGCGAGATTCATTAATATCTCTTGTTCATTGTTGAGCTTAGGGCCGAAAGTCTCAGCCGCTTTGCCGGCGGCCATGAGGATAGCTTTTTTCAGTGACTTGATCACCGCTTTTTCTTCCGCCATCGGAGCACTTAAATCGGGTGCCTCGAAAGAAGGCACTGATGTCAATTCCTTACCTACAGCCATGGCAGGTCCAAGCAAGTCAAGCTCACCTTTCATGGCACGCTTTAGGATCATACCGACCAGCAACATACGGTTGATCTCATTGGTGCCTTCATAGATCCGGGCGATGCGTGCATCTCTGTAGGCTCTGGCCATCGGAGCCTCTTCTGAGAAGCCCATACCTCCATAGACCTGTACCCCTTGATCCACGATCCAGTCCAGTTGTTCCGATCCATGCACCTTGATGATCGCACACTCAATGGCGAATTGTTCTACGCCTTTTAATTTGGCCTGCTCGGGGTCCATGCCACTCGCGATCAGCGACTCGATCTTGTCTTCAACGTTTTGTCCGGCGCGGTAAGAAGCAGACTCCACTGCATAGGTCCTGGCCGCCATCTCCGCCAGCTTGTACTGGATGGCTCCAAAGGATGAAATGGAGACCCCAAATTGCTTGCGCTCGTTCGCATAGTTGGTCGAGAGATCCGCGATCTCCTTACAAGCGCCAATCACGCCACAACCCAATTTGATACGACCAATGTTCAAGATGTTGACCGCGATCTTAAAACCGTTTTGACGCTCAGAAAGCATGTTCTCCACGGGAACCTTACAGTCATTGAAAAAGACCTGTCGAGTCGATGAGCCTTTGATGCCCAACTTGCGCTCTTCATCATTCATCGTGATGCCTCCAAAGGACTTTTCAACGATGAATGCGGTGAGGTTTTTGTCGTCTTCGATCTTGGCAAAGACGATGAACAGGTCAGCAAATCCCGCGTTGGAGATCCACATCTTCTGTCCATTGATGACATAGTGCTTACCATCCGCAGTAGGCATGGCCTTTGTCTTACCGCTATTTGCATCCGAGCCGGCATCGGGCTCGGTCAGGCAGTAGCATGCTTTCCATTCGCCTGATGCGAGTAGGGGCAGGTACTTCGACTTTTGCTCTTCGTTGCCATAGTATAGAATCGGAAGGGTACCGATCCCTGTGTGTGCACCGTAAGCGGTAGAAAAGCTTCCTGCGGGTGCCACGGCGTCTGCGATCAGCATGCCGGTATTGAAGCTCATACCCAAGCCTCCGTACTCCTCAGGAATACTGACGCCAAGAAGACCCAATTCTCCAGCCTTGTCCATCAGCTGGGGCATGAAGTCAGGGTCATTGCCGCCATCCATCTTTTCGACGTTGGGCTTGATTTCTTTCTCGATGAAATCGATGGTGGCCGAAGCCATCATCTTTTGTTCTTCGCTGAATTCCTCTGGGATGAATACATCCTCTGCTTCTGTTTCTTTGATCAGGAACTCTCCGCCTTTTAGTGCTTCTTTCGGTGCTACTGCTTCCATGCTTCTGTGTTGATTTCTGAACCTCGGTTAATGTGAGAAATTTATATTTTAAAAATGCTCTGCATGCATACTATCTCAAAAGTAACGAATTGATTTTATTATGCATGCATACTAAATTAAAAATCTTCTGAATTTTTTAGTTCCACAATTGGTCCCGGAATATTGACGGTTCGGAGACTCTTTTGTGGTTGGGGCATCGCACTGCCGCACATTTGGCCAAGGACATTAATCGAAGTAATTTGAAGTCTTCAATAGCCATGAGCCGCAGCACAAAGCAAACTTCTAAGAAGAGGATCTTCGAAGCCTTAGTGATTTTCCTTTTTGGTGCCATCTCCCAACTCGTCGGTTTTTGTCAATCTTGTTGGGGTGAATGGGACATTGTGTTAATTGTTGGAACCTACGCTGGATTTCTTTGGGTGGGGACGTGAAATGGCGGCTGT